>NZ_JBIWDU010000020.1:0-124228 GCF_044762155.1 Neobacillus sp. NPDC097160
TAGTGTATCATCCATAAGAAATAATGGACTTTTTTACACTGTCTACCTAAAGGGGATAATATCATTTGCTTGGGCTTTTTTATTTTTCTAAAGGTGGAAAACTCACCGAATGAACCAATCTTACATAAGATGTTGAAGTGATATGAAGAAAAGCTAGACCAAGAAAAGGAATTCCTAGTTGGATTTTTAAAAAAAGAAGGTGAATGTTTTCATGCTGACAGGGATGCAGATAGCCTTAATAGGTGGAGATGCCAGACAGCTGGAAATTATCCGGAAGTTAACCGAATTAGATGCCCGACTATCGCTAATTGGGTTCGAACAGCTTGACCATGCGTTCACTGGTGCTGTTAAGGAAAAGTTGGATGAGGTTGATTTCTCGAATATAGACGCTCTTATTTTGCCGGTAGCTGGCACGAATCTAGAAGGTCAAGTAGAAACGATTTTCTCAAACGAGAAAGTGATTTTAACAGAGGAAATACTTTCAAAAACCCCTGAACATTGCACGATTTATTCAGGAATAAGTAATCCATTTTTAAATGGAATTATTAAGCAGTCGAAAAGAACACTTGTGCAGCTATTTTCAAGGGACGATGTAGCTATATATAATTCTATTCCCACTGTTGAAGGAACCATTATGATGGCCATACAGCATACTGACTTTACCATTCATGGTTCTACTATCACCATTTTGGGATTGGGAAGATGTGGAATGAGTACGGCAAGGGCCTTTCATGCTCTTGGTGCAAAAGTAAAAGTTGGAGCACGAAAAAGTGAACATCTTGCGAGAATTACCGAAATGGGTGTCATTCCATTTCATTTAAGTAATATCGAGAAAGAAGTTTTAGGGACGGATATTTTAATCAACACCATTCCCTATCCAATCGTAAGTGCTGCAGTAATAGCAAAGTTACCAGCCCATACACTAGTTATTGATATTGCCTCAAAACCGGGCGGTACAGATTTCCGTTATGCAGAAAAAAGAGGAATTAAGGCATTGTTAGCACCTAGTTTACCTGGAATTGTTGCTCCAAAAACGGCCGGTATAATTCTTGCTGATGTTCTTTCACAACTACTCCAAGATGACCTGGAAAACCGAAAGGGGAAAGTAAAATGAGTTTAAATGGTAAAAGAATTGGCTTTGGTCTTACTGGTTCGCATTGTACGTATGATGCGGTTTTTCCAGAAATAGAGAAGTTAGTTCAGGCTGGGGCAGAAGTAATGCCAGTTGTAACGTTTACAGTTAAGAATACGGAAACCCGTTTTGGAAATGGGGAAGATTGGATCCAAAGAATTGAAGACTTAACAGGTCATAAGGTAATTGATTCGATTGTTAAAGCGGAGCCTTTAGGCCCGAAAATTCCCTTAGATTGTATGGTCATTGCACCTTTAACAGGTGTCTCGATGAGTAAATTTGCCAATGCCATAAACGATAGCCCCGTTTTAATGGCAGCTAAAGCAACGCTAAGGAATTTAAAGCCAGTTGTCCTTGGGATTTCAACGAATGACGCACTTGGCTTAAATGGTGTAAATTTAATGAGACTAATGGCGACAAAGAATATTTATTTTATTCCCTATGGGCAGGATGATTTTGTGAAAAAGCCAAATTCGATGGTTGCCAGAATGACACTTCTGTCTGAAACAGTGGAAGCTGCAATTGAAGGGAAACAGCTTCAACCCGTTCTAGTAGAAAGGTATAAAGATTCTGATTAATCCCCCCACTTTCGGCAAAAAAGGTTATTTCTTTAAAAGAATATGTTAAAATTAATTAATCTTTTATCAGGGGGGATTCCCCCTTCTGATATGATTTTAATAATAGAAATAACTAGCAATAGATAGTTGAAAGAATGAAAGGGGAAACTAGAAATGAATCAGCAAAATGGATATCACGTTGCCGTTGTTGGGGCAACAGGAGCAGTTGGACAACAAATGATTCAAACATTATTGAAAGAGAATTTTCCAATCAGAAAACTTACTCTTCTTTCCTCAGCAAGGTCAGCTGGGAAAAAGGTTAATGTAAATGGTCAGGAAATAACGATACAGGAAGCAAAGCCTGAGAGTTTTGAGGGTGTAGAAATTGCCTTATTTAGCGCAGGCGGCAATGTGTCAAAGGAACTCGGCCCTGAAGCAGTTAAACGTGGAGCCATCGTCGTGGACAACACTAGTGCATTTAGAATGGATGTAGATAAACCACTAGTTGTTCCTGAAGTAAACGAAGCGGACTTGCACCACCATAATGGAATCATTGCTAACCCAAATTGTTCGACGATCCAAATGGTGGTGGCCCTTGAACCGATTCGTCAAAAATATGGTTTGAAAAAGGTTATTGTATCCACTTACCAAGCAGTATCCGGATCAGGTGCTGCTGCGGTTGAAGAATTAATGGAACAAACAAAGTCCATCTTAAATGAAGAAGCGTACGAACCTAAGATATTACCAGTGAAATCTGATAAAAACCATTATCAAATTGCTTTTAATGCGATTCCGCAAATTGATAAATTCCAAGATAATGGCTACACGTTTGAGGAAATGAAAATGATTAATGAAACGAAAAAAATTATGCATTTACCGGAATTACAGGTTTCTGCTACCTGCGTTCGTCTTCCTGTTGCGGTAGGCCATTCAGAATCCGTCTATTTTGAAATTGAATCCGAGAATGTAAGTGCAAATGATATTAAAGCCTTATTAAAGGATGCTCCAGGTGTTATCCTACAAGATGATCCGGATAATCAAGTATATCCAATGCCAGCAAATTGTGTTGGAAAAAATGATGTTTTTGTTGGACGTATTAGAAAAGACATCGATGAAGACCGTGGCTTCCATATGTGGGTAGTTTCTGACAACCTGCTAAAAGGCGCCGCATGGAATTCAGTGCAAATTGCCGAAAGTTTAGTTAAATTAGGGTTAGTAAAATAAACGTTACATCCAAAAAGGCAGGTTTTGGTGTCACCATGAAAATTATTGTACAAAAATTTGGCGGGACATCTGTCAAAGATGAAGAGAGCAGGAAGCACGCTCAACGTCATATCGAAAAAGCAATAGCTGATGGATACAAAGTTGTTGTTGTCGTATCAGCAATGGGGAGAAAGGGAGACCCCTATGCAACTGATACACTATTATCTCTAATTGGGGGCAACCTAAGCAAAATCTCAAAGCGGGAACATGATTTATTACTGTCCTGTGGTGAGGTTATTTCTAGTGTTGTTTTTTCGAATATGCTATTGGCGAGTGGAATTAATTCATTAGCGTTAACAGGAGCACAAGCAGGATTTCGTACAAACAATGACCATACAAACGCAAAGATATATGAAATGAAATGTGACAGGCTTCTGAGGGAACTAGAAAATAACGATGTGGTTGTCGTTGCCGGATTCCAAGGAGCTGCGAAAAATGGTGATATTACCACTATTGGACGAGGCGGAAGCGATACCTCTGCAGCAGCCTTAGGAGCGGCTCTAAATGCCGAGTGGATTGATATTTTCACTGATGTGGAAGGGATTATGACTGCGGACCCGCGTATTGCCGAAAATGCACGACCGCTCCCAATTGTGACCTATACAGAGGTTTGTAATATGGCCTATCAAGGTGCAAAGGTCATACATCCAAGAGCAGTGGAGATTGCCATGCAGGCAAAAGTACCAATTCGCATTCGTTCCACGTATTCAGACAATTTAGGAACATTGGTTACAACATTAAATAAAGATAAACGCGGAAGTGACATTAGAGAGCGAACTGTCACTGGGATTGCTCACGTTTCAAATGTCACGCAAATAAAGGTTTTTGCTAAAAAGGATCAATATAACTTGCAGGCAGAAGTTTTTAAAGCGATGGCTAATGAGAAAATAAGTGTAGACTTTATCAATATTTCGCCTAATGGTGTTGTTTATACGGTAACAGAGGAAATGACGGACTTGGCTATCCAGGTCTTAAACGAAATAGGTCATGAACCTGTAGTCGAACGACATTGTGCGAAGGTATCTGTCGTTGGTGCAGGAATAGCTGGTGTACCGGGGGTTACCTCCAAAATCGTCACGGCATTATCAGATCAAGGAATTCGTATTTTACAATCGGCAGACAGTCATACAACTATTTGGGTATTAGTCATGCAGGATGACTTAGTTAAATCTGTAAATGCCTTGCATGATGCCTTTCAATTAGAAGAAGAATCCATTGAATATAAATCATTTTGATGTGTATTGTAAAGAAGAAAAAGAGTGAAAGTTGTATGTATTGAAAGGAGTAGGAAAATGGTTCATTTCGGGCGAGTTTCCACGGCAATGGTCACCCCTTTTGATAAAAAAGGGCATATTGACTTTGCTAAAACCACTCAATTAGTTAATTACTTGATAGAAAATGGAACAGACTCCCTTGTGATAGCAGGAACTACTGGTGAATCACCAACATTATCGAAAGAGGAAAAGCTGGCCTTATTTGATCATGTTGTAAAAGTTGTAAAAAAACGGGTTCCAGTCATTGCAGGAACTGGAAGTAATAATACTTATGCCTCGATAGAATTGACTAAAAAAGCAGAGCAGCTTGGTGTGGATGCCATAATGGTCGTAGCGCCATATTATAATAAACCAAATCAAGAAGGCTTGTATCAGCATTTCAAAGCAGTTGCTGAAGCAACATACCTTCCGGTTATGGTATACAATATTCCTGGCAGGTCTTCTGTTAATATTCTACCAGAGACGATTATCCGCCTGTCTGATGTCACGAATATTGTGGCTGTTAAGGAAGCAAGCGGGGATTTAAACGCCATGACCCATATTATTGCCAATACCGCTGAGGATTTCGTTTTATATAGCGGGGATGACGCCTTAACAATTCCGGTTCTTTCCATTGGCGGTGTAGGTGTTGTCTCAGTCGCTTCACATGTGATTGGAAATAAACTGCAAGAAATGGTAAAGGCATTTTTTGATGGAGAAAATGCCGAGGCTGCAACATTACATCAGCAGCTGCTCCCAATTATGCAAGGGTTATTCGCCGCTCCCAGCCCTGCTCCTGTTAAAACGGCATTACAGGTATCCGGGTTGGATGTAGGTTCTGTCAGGCTGCCACTTGTGGGCTTAACAGAACATGAACGTGCCACTTTGATCTCTTTATTAAAAAATAATTAATAATGACTTAAGGGCTTACCGAAAGGGAAATCGGTAGGCTCTTTTTTTATGTGCTGGGTAAATTAGCTAATATTGGTTGTAAAGGTTTTCTTATATCAAGTATAATAATCATAACTGATTTCGATCGGGCTAAACATCATGTAGGAGGAAACGTAAATTGATAAAGAAAAAAAATACCTCCATCAAGGTCATTGCACTTGGTGGTATAGGAGAAATCGGAAAGAATATGTATCTTGTTGAGGTGGACAAGGACATATTCATTATTGATGCCGGCTTAATGTTCCCCGAGGAAGAAATGCTTGGTATCGATATGGTCATTCCAGATCTAACATATTTAAAAGATAATAGGGAACGGGTAAAAGCAATTTTTTTAACACATGGACATGAGGACCATATTGGTTCACTTTCCTACGTACTTCGTCAAGTGGATGTTCCTGTTTATGGAACGAAGCTAACGCTTGCTCTTGCCAATGCAAAACTTAAGGAGCAGGATTTTAATGGAAAAGCAAACTTTATTGAAGTAGTTTCTGACACAGTCGTGGAGTTAGACGCTGTTAATGTTAGTTTTTTTAGAACAAATCATAGTATCCCTGATTCAGTAGGAGTTTGTATCCATACTTCAGAAGGAATTATTGTTTATACGGGTGACTTCAAATTTGACCAGGCAGCTACTAAGCTTTATAAACCGGAAATCGGGAAAATGGCATCAATTGGCGATCAAGGGGTGTTATGTTTATTGTCTGACAGTACCGAATCGGAAAAGCCAGGCTATACAACATCTGAAGCCATCGTTGTACGCGAAATGTCGAATGCTTTTTATAATTCACCAGGAAGAATTATTGCCGCCTGTTTTGCATCGGATATAAACCGAATTCAGCATATCTTTGATGCAGCAAGAGAAAACGGACGCAAAGTCGCAGTAGTTGGGAAAAGTCTTGAAAGAATTTATCATATTGCCCTCGATTTAGGATATTTAGAAGTGGCTGAAGAGCTCATTATTCCGGTAAGTGCCATAAAGGAATATCAAGACCGTGAAATTGTTGTATTAATGACGGGCAGTCAAGGGGAACCAATCGAGGCACTTCAGAAAATGGCAAAGCAAACACATAAGCTTTTAAACATTCAGCCTGGGGATACCGTTTTAATTGCTGCTTCGCCACTTAGGGGAAGTGAAGTATTTTTATTCAAAACAATCGATATGCTGTTTAGAGCAGGGGCCAATGTCATTTCCGGCAAAAAAACAATTCATGTCTCGAGCCACGGCAGCCAGGAAGAATTAAAGTTTATGATCAACTTAATGAAACCGAAATACTTGATTCCTGTTCATGGTGAGTATCGGATGCTGAAGGCACACCGAAAAGTGGCCATGGAAAATGGACTTGATGATGAACAAATAATCATTCCTGATCGCGGTGATGTCGTGGAATGGAAGGAAGGAACGTTATCCATTACCGGAAAGGTTCCATCTGGAAATGTCCTTATTGATGGTATTGGTGTAGGGGATGTTGGAAATATTGTATTAAGGGATAGAAGACTTTTATCACAAGATGGAATTCTTATAGTGGTTGTCACCTTAACAAAACAAGAAAAGAAAATTGCTGCCGGCCCTGAAATTATTTCAAGAGGGTTTGTCTACGTAAGGGAATCAGAAAAATTAATGGATGATTCTACAAAGGTAGTACGTGATATTGTAGAGAGGAATACGGCAAAAGGTTCATTTGAATGGTCAAGCCTTAAGCAGGAAATAAGAGATGAATTAAATCGATCCTTATTTGAAAAAACAAAAAGAAGACCAATGATTCTACCAATTATCATGGAAGTGTAATATAGAAAAAGGCATGGGTTTATTATTAAAACCCATGCCTTTTTTAATTTCAAGCATGAAATAGCACAAGGGGTTAATACTAAAATATATCATGCTTGAAGGGAGTAATAGGATGAATAACGATATTCAAAAAAATTCTGATAACCAAGAAGGGCAAGAACCTCAAAAAGATGAAAAGCCTTCTTCGGCGTTAATAGAGAAAATTCAACAGCTTGGACAAACCAATGTGCCGCAGCTGTCAGCAGATTCCAGAATTCATTGCTTAACCATAATTGGCCAGATTGAAGGTCACTTAGCCCTGCCGCCGCAAAATAAGACGACAAAATATGAACACTTACTGCCTCAGCTTGTGGCAATTGAGCAAAATCCGAAAATTGAAGGGGTATTAATTATTTTGAATACAGTTGGCGGCGATGTTGAAGCAGGTCTTGCCATATCCGAAATGATTGCATCCATTTCAAAACCAACTGTATCTATCGTACTGGGCGGGGGGCATTCGATCGGTGTCCCGATTGCCGTGTCCTGTGACTATTCCTTTATTGCCGAAACCGCAACGATGACCATCCATCCCATTCGCTTAACAGGTCTTGTTATTGGAGTTCCCGCCACCTTTGAATATTTGGATAAAATGCAGGAACGGGTTGTCAATTTCGTTACGAAGCACTCCAAAATAACGGAGGATACATTTAAAGACTTAATGTTTGCCAAGGGAAATTTAACGAGGGATATTGGAACGAATGTCATTGGTGTGGATGCCGTAAAATCTGGTTTAATCGACGAAGTAGGCGGATTGGGTCCTGCAATGAAAAAGTTAAATGAAATGATTGATCTTCATAAAGAAAAAAATGAGGGGCTGCTTCAATGATTTTATATACGATGATGCCCAATGAACTTGTTTTTCCAAATGAAGCAGAGTCAGCAAGCAAACAACAAATGGTAACCTATCAAGGCATTCCACTTTTAGTAGATCTTGCGGATCAGCAAAATGTGCAAGTTATTCGCATCTTAAGCAGCGATCCGCAGCATTTTATGAATGAGATGATTTACCCCGGGGCAAAAATTTCATTCGGTGACCTTGGAGGTTTGTCCGCATTGCAATAGTAGATTATGGTATAATTATGTTATCAAGTATAGAGCAGCCAATAAGGCTGCTTTCCTTTTTAACCCTATTATTAGTTACGATAAATTAATAATAGAGGAAATAGATACCATTAAAAGAAGTATGCAGGTGATTAGATGGCCAAAAAAAAGAGAAGAAAACCTAAAAAGAGAGATAACCATTTAAAACGAACCGTTCAATATGAATTATCCGCATTAGTTATTTTAGCGTTAGCAATTATTTCGATAGCAAAGCTCGGGGCAGTCGGGAAAGCAACTGTTCTATTCTTCCGTTTTTGGATGGGAGAATGGTATATGCTATGTCTCATTGGGCTGGTAATTTTAAGCGTTTATTTGATGTGGAAACGTAGCATTCCTTTTTTCTTCCATATTAAATTAGTTGGAATCTATTTTATCGTTTCTGCTATCCTGCTATTAAGTCATGTTACGCTCTTTCATTTGTTGACCAACGATGGAAAATTTAAAGACCCCAGTGTTATTGGAAACACTTGGGAATTATTTATGATGGAACTTCGTGGGGAAACGAGTACGACCGATCTTGGCGGCGGTATTCTTGGAGCTATCTTGTTTGCTTTATTTCATTACCTTTTCGCAGAAACAGGTACAAAAATTATTGCTTTTATATTCATTATAATTGGAATTGTATTACTTACAGGAAAATCCTTTGGAGATTTCATTGGAAAAATCGTGATAACCCTTTTTGATTTTTCAAAAGATCAATGGTCTGCCTTTAAATCAGATATGTCTGAATGGAAACAAAAACAACATGAGCGTAAAAATGAAAGAAAAACGCAGCGGCAGAAAGAACAAGAAAATCGCCAAAGCGAAAGTGTACCTGTCATAAACAATCAGCAGCCTGTTCAGGAGGAACCGAGAATCCCCGAACCAATTATTTCAAGTTTTGCAGACAGGGCTTATGTTGATGAGGTAACAAAGGAAAAAACTCCAAAAGAACAAACGAAGGAACGAAAAGGTAAAACGGTAGTGGATGAGGATGATCATACCCCAACAATTACATTTACTGAAGTTGAAAATGTGGCCTACGAATTGCCGCCGCTCAGACTGTTAAAGCTTCCAAAGAAAACAGACCAAAGTGGTGAATATGAGCTAATCCATGCGAACGCAGCCAAGCTTGAAAGAACATTTCAAAGCTTTGGCGTTAAAGCGCGCGTCACACAGGTGCATTTAGGACCTGCTGTTACAAAATATGAGGTACACCCGGATGTTGGCGTAAAGGTTAGTAAAATTGTCAGCTTAAGTGATGATATCGCATTAGCACTTGCTGCTAAAGGTATTCGTATTGAAGCTCCTATTCCCGGAAAGTCAGCTATTGGCATCGAGGTTCCAAATTCAGACGTTGCCATGGTTTCATTAAGAGAGGTTTTAGAAGCTACCCAAAATGATAAACCGGATGCAAAACTTTTAATCGGCCTTGGCAGGGATATTACCGGTGAAGCGGTGCTGGCAGAAATGAATAAGATGCCCCATTTACTTGTTGCTGGAGCAACGGGAAGTGGAAAAAGTGTTTGTATTAACGGTATTATCACCAGTATTTTGATGAGGGCAAAGCCTCATGAAGTTAAATTAATGATGATTGACCCAAAAATGGTCGAACTCAATGTTTATAATGGAATTCCTCATTTGCTCGCGCCCGTGGTAACAGATGCCAAAAAGGCGTCACAAGCATTAAAGAAAGTTGTAAGTGAAATGGAAAGACGGTATGAATTATTTTCCTACACAGGAACACGTAATATTGAAGGCTATAACGATCACATAAGAAAACATAATCTTGAAGAAAATGACAAGCAGCCGTTATTGCCATATATTGTCGTTATCGTGGATGAGTTAGCCGATTTAATGATGGTTGCCTCTTCAGATGTTGAAGATTCGATTACGCGGCTTGCACAAATGGCACGGGCTGCAGGTATTCATTTAATCATCGCTACACAGCGGCCATCTGTTGACGTCATAACCGGTGTCATTAAAGCGAATATACCATCGAGAATTGCCTTCGCAGTGTCAAGTGCAACGGATTCAAGAACAATCCTGGATATGGGCGGGGCGGAAAAGCTGCTTGGCCGGGGTGATATGTTATTCCTGCCAGTTGGGGCATCAAAACCTGTCCGGGTTCAGGGGGCTTTCCTTTCCGATCAAGAGGTAGAAGATACAGTAGAATTTGTTATTTCACAACAAAAGGCACAATACCAAGAAGAAATGATCCCGGATGATATTCCGGAGGTAACAGGTGCTGTTGATGATGATTTGTATGATGATGCAGTAGAACTAATCATTGAAATGCAAACTGCATCGGTTTCCATGCTGCAGCGCCGCTTCCGAATCGGCTATACAAGAGCGGCCCGACTAATAGATGAAATGGAAGCACGCGGTGTAGTTGGACCATATGAAGGAAGTAAACCTCGTGCTGTATTACAAACGAAACCAAAAGAAGAACAGAGTTCATAAAAAAAGAGCCATTTGGCTCTTTTTTTAAATACTATTTTTCGGAAATCTGATACTATAGTTATAGGAGGTGAATGATTGTATCAAGGAAAAGTCCTACGAATTTCCCGCAACTGATTTTCACTTTTTAGAAAAGCATTTAATTATAGCAGATTTTCAGATGATTTAATTAGCTGATTTATAACAAATTTTATCTTCAGACCTTTTTTCGACAAAATATTGAATTCCTATTTATTTATCGCAAAATTAATGGTAATATAAATCTCGATTAGTAGGAATGATATCAGATGTCTGATGTCTAAGGAAAAGGGCTGGAGGAAACAGCATGTCAATTAAGTCAGATAACCGGCATTTATATTTACAAGTAATCGATCGGTTAAAGCAAGATATTGAACAAGGGATTTACAAAGAAAAAGAAAAATTACCTTCTGAATTCGATCTTGCCAAACAGCTTGGTGTAAGCAGGGCAACGCTTCGGGAAGCACTGCGCATTCTTGAGGAAGAAAACGTTATCATTAGAAGGCACGGTGTTGGAACCTTCGTTAACGCAAAGCCGATGTTTACTTCAGGGATTGAACAACTTAATAGTGTTACTGACATGATTAAACAAGCTGGAATGAAACCGGGCACAATTTTCTTAAGTTCATCAACTCAAGATCCTACCGAGGAGGATATTCGTCGTTTCTCATGTTCTACTAGTGAGGAGATGTTCGTGATGGAACGGGTAAGGACCGCAAACGGTGAACCTGTCGTCTATTGCATTGACAAGGTACCTGAACGTATTTTGCCAGAGACATTTTCCCATGAGGAAGAATCTATTTTTCAGATATTAGAAGAAGAGGCAAATCGCAAAATTACATATGCGGTTGCTCAAATCGAGCCTTTAGGCTATCATGAAAAAATTTCCCCAATTCTAGAATGTGATCCTGAAACTGCATTGTTAGTTTTAAAACAAATGCATTTCGATGAAATGGATGAACCTGTCCTATTTTCGGTAAACTATTTTAAAGCGGATAAATTTAGTTTTCATGTTTTAAGGAAAAGATTCTAATTTTTTTCGTCCTTTATGAAAACGCAATCAGCAAGCTTTAAAGAATTTCTACTATATCAAACAAAACAATATCCATAGGGGGGTACAATACTATGAAAAAGCGTAAAATTGGAATGGCGCTATCACTAGTTCTTGCTGCTGGGACACTTTTAGGTGCTTGTGGAAAAAGTGATGACACAAGTAAAAAAGAAACAACTAAAGGTGGAGAAAAAGAAAAAGCATTCTCTGTAGCGATGGTTACTGACGTCGGTGGTGTTGATGACAAATCGTTTAACCAATCTGCTTGGGAAGGTCTTCAAGCTTTTGGTAAAGAAAATGGATTGACAAAAGGTAAAGGTGGATTCGATTACCTACAATCAAAATCTGATGCAGATTACTCTACAAACTTAAATAAACTTTCACGCGAAAATTTTGACTTAGTATTTGGTATCGGGTTCTTAATGCAGGCTGCAGTGGAAGAAATTTCGAAACAACAAAAAGATTCACATTTTGCTATTATCGATGCAGAAGTAAAGCAGCCTAACGTTGCCAGCGTTCTTTTCAAAGAGCAAGAAGCAGCATTCCTCGCTGGTGTTGCAGCTGCCCTACAAACAAAATCTAACCACATCGGTTTTATCGGCGGTATGGAAATCCCTGTTATTGAACGCTTTGAGGCTGGCTTCTTAGCTGGTGTTAAGGCAGCAAAACCAGAAGTGAAAGTTGATGTTAAATACTCAGGTGCATTTGACAAAGCAGAGCTAGGTCAAACGATTGCTTCAACAATGTATTCTTCTGGTGCTGACGTAGTATTCCATGCTGCAGGTGGTACAGGTGTAGGTTTATTTAAAGAAGCTAATGACAGAAAATCTAAAGATCCAAGTAAAGAAATTTGGGCGATTGGTGTAGACAGTGACCAAAACAACATGGGTCCAGATATTGTTCTTACTTCAGCTCTAAAACGTGTTGACGTTGCCGTACAAGACCTTTCTAAAAAAGCAAAAGATGGTAATTTCCCTGGTGGAGAAGTTGCACTTTACGGTTTACATGAAGACGGAGTTGGTCTAGCTCCAATCAATGCCAAAGCAGACAAAAAAGCTGATATCGATGCAGCGGTCAAAGATTGGATTGAAAAAATTAAATCTGGTGCCGTAAAAGTTCCAGGAACTCGTGATGAGTTAAAAACATTTAGCGCAAAATAATGTATGTGAGGAATAAGCGAGTTACTAACCTGCCTGCTTATTCCTTCTTAATGAAATCCTAACTGAAGCGTAGAATTCCCATTCTGCTTTTCATTTAAGATTTTAGTGGGGAGGATATCCCCGTTTTTTTAAAACTCAAAAAGGTCTGACCTCTTACTACTGCTGGTCAATATTTCCTTTTATCTTATCACAGGGAGTGAGAAAAGATGGAATACGTTATTGAGATGCTCAACATTCGTAAAGAGTTTGGCGGTTTCGTTGCGAATGATAACATTACCCTTCAGTTAAAAAAAGGGGAGATTCATGCTTTACTCGGAGAAAATGGAGCAGGTAAGTCCACGCTAATGAATGTCCTTTTTGGATTATATCAACCTGAACAAGGTGAAATTCGTGTAAAAGGGCAGCCAGTAAATATTACAAACCCGAATATTGCAAATGATCAAGGGATTGGAATGGTGCACCAGCACTTTATGTTAGTTGATACTTTTACTGTTACAGAGAATATCATTTTAGGCCGAGAAATAACTACTGGTGGTCGAATTGATTTAAAAAAGGCGGAAAAAGAGGTTCGCGATATTTCTGAACGCTATGGCTTATCTGTCGACCCGCAGGCAAAAATCTCTGATATTTCAGTTGGTATGCAGCAAAGGGTGGAAATTTTAAAAACACTTTATCGCGGTGCAGAAATTCTTATCTTTGATGAACCGACTGCTGTATTAACACCTCAAGAAATTAAAGAACTGATTCAAATCATGAAAACGCTAATTAAAGAAGGTAAATCTATTATTCTGATCACACATAAGTTAAAAGAAATTATGGAGGTTGCTGACCGTTGTACGGTTATTCGTAAAGGTAAAGGCATCGGCACCGTAAATGTTAGTGAAACCAATCCGAATGAGCTGGCAAGTTTAATGGTTGGCCGTGAAGTTGTTTTCAAAACAGAGAAAAAAGAGGCAGCACCTAAACAGGATGTACTCGAAATCCATGATTTAGTTGTGAAAGATACTCGTGGTGTTACCGTGGTAAACGGGCTCAATCTTTCAGTAAAAGCGGGAGAAATTGTTGGAATAGCCGGTGTGGATGGAAATGGACAAACCGAATTTATCGAAGCCATTACGGGTTTGCGAAAATCGGTAAGCGGCAGTGTAAAAGTAAATGGAAAAGAATTGAGTCATCTTACACCAAGAAAAATCACCGAATCCGGTGTCGGTCATATTCCCCAAGACCGTCATAAACATGGTTTAGTTTTAAATTTCCCAATAGGTGAAAATATGGTTTTACAAAACTATTATAAAAAGCCATTTTCAAACGGTGGGATTCTAAACTTTAAAGAAATATATAAACAGGCTAAGAAATTAATTGGAGAGTTTGATGTTCGAACTCCAAGTGAATACACATTGGCCCGGGCTTTATCGGGTGGAAACCAGCAAAAAGCGATTATTGGACGTGAGGTTGACCGGAATCCAGATTTACTGATTGCTGCCCAGCCTACCCGTGGTCTGGACGTTGGAGCAATTGAATTTATTCATAAGCGCTTGATTGAACAACGCGATAATGGTAAAGCAGTCTTACTCGTTTCATTTGAGTTAGATGAAATTATGAATGTCAGCGACAGAATTGCTGTTATTTACGAGGGGAAAATCGTAGCTGTGGTGAATCCAAAAGAAACAACTGAACAAGAGCTTGGATTGCTGATGGCTGGATCGAATAGAAAGGAAGCGGGTGAAGGAACGCATGTCTAAACGCTTAAAGGGTTTATTAACGCCAGTTATTGCCGTTTTATTGGGTATATTGGTAGGAACAATTATAATGTTAGTGAGCGGGTATGATCCTGTTTCTGCTTTTTCAGCATTGTGGAATGGGGTATTTGGAGATATCTATTCATTCGGGGAAGCAGTTAGACAGATTACACCCTATATTTTAGCCGGTTTAGCCGTAGCTTTTGCTTTTCGTGTAGGCTTATTTAATATCGGTGTTGAAGGACAATTTATCGTTGGCTGGCTTGCTGCTGTATGGGTTGGGGTTGCTTTTGATCTTCCTCGTGCCATTCACTTACCGTTAGCAGTAATAGCAGCTATGGTTGCCGGGGCACTTTGGGCATTTATCCCTGGTTTTTTAAAAGCACGTTTTCGCGTCCACGAAGTTATTGTGACGATCATGATGAACTATGTAGCTCTTCACGTTACTAACTATATTATAAGAAACGTTTTAGCATCAAAAAGTGGTGATAAAACTGATATGATTCATGGATCAGCATCGTTACGTTCTGAATGGTTACAAAGTTTAACAGATTACTCAAGGCTCCACTGGGGTATAGTAATTGCCATTATCTGTTGTTTTATTATGTGGTTCCTGCTTGAAAGAACTACAAGAGGATTTGAATTACGGTCAGTAGGTTTTAACCAACATGCTGCACACTACGCAGGTATGAGTGTTAATAAAAACATTATTCTTTCCATGGTTATTTCCGGGGCATTTGCAGGTCTTGCAGGATCTATGGAAGGATTAGGTACATTTGGGTATGCCGCTGTTAAAGGTGGATTTACTGGAGTTGGATTTGATGGGATTGCCGTTGCCTTATTGGGAGGCAATACAGCGCTAGGTGTATTTTTCTCAGCGATTCTTTTTGGTGTTTTAAAAGTCGGCGCTTTAAACATGCCGCTTGAATCTGGGGTTCCTAACGAACTTGTTGATATCATTATTGCGTTAATTGTTTTCTTCGTAGCCGCAAGCTATATGATTAGAGTTTTCCTTGATCGACTAAGCAAGAAGGAGGTGAAGTAAGTTGAGCTTAATGGATATCTTAATGATCGTCGTTCCTTCCACATTGTTATGGGCTGCTCCACTTGTCTTCACTGCATTAGGCGGTATTTTCTCGGAGCGATCCGGTGTAGTTAATATTGGACTTGAGGGTTTAATGGTTATTGGAGCATTTACAGCCATTGTGTTTAACCTTACTTTTGTTAGTACCTTTGGAAGCTTAACACCCTGGATTTCCATTTTAGTTGCAATGGTTGCAGGCGCTATTTTTTCCCTTTTACACGCAGTTGCAGCAATTACACTCCGTGCTGACCATACGGTTTCGGGTGTGGCGATTAACCTGCTTGCAACAGGATTAACCTTGTTCCTGGTTAAGTTAATCTATGGTAAAGGTGAAACAGGTATTGTAAGTAAAAGTTTTAATAAAATAGATGTACCTATCTTAAAAGACATTCCTGTTATTGGAAAAATATTTTTCCAAAATACGTATTGGACATCATTTTTAGCAATTATTGTTGCGATTATCGTATGGTACGTCGTTTTCAAAACACCATTTGGTCTTCGTCTTCGCTCTGTCGGTGAACATCCAATGGCAGCTGATACAATGGGGATTAACGTTACAAAAATGCGCTATCTAGGGGTAATCCTTTCCGGAGCACTTGGTGGTATTGGCGGAGGAGTATATGCACAATCGATTACTACTAACTTCAGCCACTCCACCATTAGCGGTCAAGGTTTCATGGCCTTAGCGGCAATGATTTTTGGTAAATGGCACCCGCTCGGTGCTTTAGGAGCAGCCATATTCTTTGGTTTCGCTCAAAGTATTAGTATCATTGGTTCAAGCTTACCTTTCCTAAAGGGAATACCAAATGTTTACTTGTTAATTGCACCATATGTGTTAACCATCTTGGCATTAACTGGTTTCATTGGACGTGCCGATGCACCAAAAGCAAGTGGTACACACTATATTAAAGGTAATAGGTAAAAAAATAGAGAACTCTCAGCTAAAGCTGAGGGTTTTTTGTTATTCTTGAAGGTATTTACTTGTATTGAACAAGCATGTCAAATTATAGTAAGAAGTATAGGGTTTTATCCATAAGGAGAAGATATAATGAAAAATGTTTACATATGATTAATTAAAACCTTTAACTATAAGGAGGAATGCAAATGGACGCTGCTGGCGAAAAATTAACGGAGATGCGTGGGTTTAACCTACATGTCATCGAAACTGAAAAATATAAAACGAATACATTAGTTTGGAGAATGAAAGCCCCTTTGTCAAAAGAGGATGTAACAAAAAGGGCCCTTCTTCCACATGTATTACAAAGCAGCTCAGGTAATTATTCTACAACAACGGCATTACGTTCTTATTTAGATGAACTGTATGGTGCGACTCTTTTTGTGGATCTGGCCAAAAAAGGTGAATACCATATTATGAGTTTCTCTTTAGAAATTGCAAATGAAAAATTTTTAAGCGATTCCAATCCGTTATTGAAAAAAGGCTTTGAATTACTGGCAGAAATTTTGACGAATCCTAATATTTCAGAAAATGCCTTTGATCGGGAAACGGTAGATAAAGAAAAACGGACATTAAAGTCACGGATCCAATCGGTTTTTGATGATAAAATGCGTTATTCCAATGTTCGTCTTTTAGAAGAAATGTGTAAAGAAGAGCCCTATGCCCTTCAAGTAAATGGTGAAGCGACAGATGTCGAAACAATCACGCCAGAAAATTTATACGAATATTTCAAAACCGCCTTTTTAGAGGATGAGATGGATCTTTATGTTATCGGTGATGTGAAAGAGGATGAGGTTAAAAAAATTGCAGAAGAGCTGCTTCAGTTTGAAAATCGGACACCGAAAAAAATTATTGCTGAGAATATCAACAAAAGATCCGAGGTAAATGTGGTAAAAGAAGAGCAGGATGTAAAGCAAGGGAAATTAAATATCGGATATCGTACCAATATCGTTTACGGCGATACCGATTATTTCGCGCTTCAGGTTTTTAATGGGATTTTCGGCGGTTTTTCGCATTCCAAGCTATTTATCAACGTGCGGGAGAAAGCAAGCCTTGCCTATTATGCAGCAAGCCGCTTAGAAAGTCATAAAGGCTTAATGATGGTCATGTCGGGGATTGATTTAAAGAACTATGATCAGGCTGTTGGGATAATTCATGAGCAAATGGAAGCGATGAAAAAGGGTGATTTCACAGACCAGGAATTAGAACAAACCAAGGCTGTTATTCAGAATCAAATCATGGAAACCATTGACACTGCTCGAGGCATAACTGAGATTCTTTATCATAATGTGGTTGCACATACCGATATCAAACTTGAAAGTTGGATTTCAGAAATGCAAAAGGTTACAAAAGATGAAATTATTGCTGTCACAAATAAAATAGACCTTGATACCATTTATTTCTTAACAGGAACGGAGGCGGGCAAATAATGGAGAAAATTACGTTTGACCAGCTTCAGGAAGCGCTTTTTCATGAAAAAATGGCCAATGGGTTAAATGTCTATATTTTGCCGAAAAAAGGGTTTAATAAAACGTTTGCCACTTTTACAACCAAGTACGGTTCGGTTGACAATACATTTGTTCCATTGGGGAAAGACGAGTATGTCAAGGTTCCTGACGGGATTGCCCACTTTTTAGAGCATAAGCTGTTTGAAAAAGAAGATGGCGATGTGTTTCAGCAATTTAGCCGTCAAGGCGCATCCGCCAATGCCTTTACATCCTTTACACGAACCGCTTATTTATTTTCAAGTACATCTGACGTGGAAAAAAACCTTGAAACACTGATTGATTTTGTACAAGAGCCTTATTTTTCCGAAAAGACAGTGGAAAAAGAAAAAGGGATTATCGGCCAGGAAATTACGATGTATGATGACAATCCAGATTGGCGTTTATATTTTGGATTAATCCAAAACCTATATCAAAATCATCCGGTTAAAATTGATATTGCCGGCACGATTGAGTCCATTTCACATATTACAAAAGATTGGCTCTATGAATGTTACAATACCTTCTATCACCCGAGTAACATGCTGTTGTTTATTGTTGGCCCGGTAGATCCTGAAAAGGTTATGACCCAAGTTAGAGACAATCAGGCAAAGAAAGACTATAAGGATATGCCTGAAATTAAGCGTAAATTTGAGGCGGAGCCTCCTCAAGCTGCCGATAAGAAGCAGGTGCTTGAGATGAACGTGCAAACCTCTAAGTCACTAGTTGGTATCAAAGCACTTCACGTCGACCAAAGCGGTGATGTGTTACTGAAAAATGAATTAACGATGAACGTATTGCTTGATTTGTTATTTGGAAAAAGCTCTGAAAATTATAATCAGCTTTACAGTGAAGGTTTGATTGATGAAACCTTCTCATACGACTACACACAGGAACAAGGTTTTGGCTTCGCTATGGTCGGAGGAGACACGAGCGAACCTGATAAACTAGCGGATAAGCTAGAAAAAATGCTTCTTGAAGCGAAGAAGGGGAGCATATTTAGTGAACAGCAATTAGAAAGAGCAAAAAAGAAGAAAATTGGCGCTTTTTTACGTGCAGTAAATTCACCGGAATATATTGCCAATCAATTTACTCGCTATGCATTTAATGAAATGAACTTATTTGATGTTGTGCCAACCTTAGAAAAAATAACCTTAAATGATGTTCAATCATTAGCGGAAGAAGTTATCTCTGAGGAGCGCTTCTCCGTATGCCAGGTAGTACCAAAGAAAAAATAAGCATAGAGGCGTCGTTCACACGGCGCTTCTACTACGTTTAAAAGGAAGTATAAAGAAAGAGTGATTAAATGAAAAAATATGCACTCATAACGGGAGCTAGCGGAGGAATTGGCCAAGCGGTTGCGTGTAATTTGGCTGCAAAAGGATATTCCTTATATTTACATTACAACAAAAATAAACAATCCATTATGGGGTTAATGGACAAGCTGCTGCTATTCGGTGGGGAATATATCCCGATACAGGCTGATTTAAGGACGTCAACCGGATACAAATCGATATCCTCACAAATCTTTTCATTAGATGCGATCATCCATTGCGGAGGAAACAGTCAATATGGGCTCCTGATGGATTTGCAACAGGAAGAAGCCGAGGCAGTAATGAATATTCATGTATTAAATCCGTTAATGTTGACAAAAGAACTGCTGCCGAAATTTTTACGTAAAGGGTCAGGCAATATTATTGTCATTACTTCTATCTGGGGACAAACAGGTGCTGCCTGCGAAGTGGCCTATTCCGCAGCTAAAGGTGCACAAATTGCTTTTGTAAAGGCCTTAAGTAAGGAAGTAGCTTTGAATGGTATTCGTGTCAACGCAATCGCCCCTGGTGCAGTAGCAACACCCATGATGGAAGGTTTTACGCCGGAAGAGGTAGAACAGATTTCTTTTGAGATTCCGATGGGAAGGCTTGGACTACCTGAAGAAATAGCAGGAAGCGTTGCATTCCTGCTATCGGATGAAGCGTCCTATATTACAGGCCAAGTACTTGCGATAAATGGCGGATGGTACACCTAAAGGGAAAACTTCACAAATTTTTCATGTATATTTTACCTCTTACCATAGCAAAATAACCTTGTACTATTCTATAGGAGGTAATATTATGTCTGTTTTAGATAACTGGAAACAATGGGAGGACTTTTTAGCAGATCGTCTTCACCATGCACAAGGTGAGGGTATGAGTGAGGGAGCGATAGGTAACCTTGCTTTTCAAATTGGTGATTATTTAGCAAACCAAGTAGAGCCGAAAAATGAGCAGGAAAGAATTCTTTCTGACCTATGGTCAGTTGCTGACAAACAAGAGCAGCAAGCTATTGCGAATATAATGGTAAAACTGATTTCGAATAACGGAAGCCGATAGAAGAGAAGGGACCTTTTTGGTCTCCTCTCTTTTTATATTTTATACCCTAATTGAACCGGTCAAGAAAAAATATAGATAAATAGGTCATTCTCTTTGTTTTTTCTTTCATCTTCAATCAAAATCATTTATTATAGGGGTTAGATGAAAAGATGTGAAAAAAATGTCGAAACTTCTTTTGGGGGTTTTTTATCATGAAAAAAGAATGGTACTTAGAATATGAGATTCAGAAAAACCGACCTGGTCTATTGGGTGACATCTCATCCTTATTAGGAATGCTTGCTATTAATATTGTAACCATTAATGGTGTTGATGAAGGCAGGCGGGGTTTGCTTATTTTAGCAAAAGATGATGACCAAATCAAACGACTTGAGTCAATTTTACATACAATGGACACAATAAAATTAATCAAACTTAGAGAGCCTAAACTGCGTGACAGACTTGCGGTTAGGCACGGACGCTATATCCAAAGGGACGCAGATGATAAAAAAACATTCCGTTTCGTAAGGGATGAGCTTGGATTATTAGTTGATTTTATGGCAGAATTGTTTAAGCAGGAGGGACATAAGCTGATCGGAATCCGCGGGATGCCGCGAGTCGGCAAAACAGAGTCACTTGTAGCGGCAAGTGTTTGTGCAAATAAGCGCTGGTTATTCGTCTCATCTACTCTTTTAAAACAAACGATTCGCAATCAACTGATTGAGGATGAGTACAACGAAAATAATCTGTTCATTCTTGATGGGATTGTTTCAACTAAACGCGCAAACGAGCGTCATTGGCAGCTTGTTCGGGAAATCATGCGCCTGCCTTCTGTTAAGGTAATAGAGCATCCTGATATCTTCGTCCAAAACTCTGAATACACTCTTGATGATTTTGATTACATTATTGAACTTAGAAATGAAGCGGATGAAGAGATTACATATGATGTTGTTGACCAACATAATATGTTTTCCGGATCTGATTTTGGAGATTTTGATTTTTAATAAATTGGAAGGTGTTACAGTTGACTGAATTAGGGAATCGACTAAAAGAAGCCCGATTAGCCAAAGGATTAAGCTTAGATGATTTACAAACAGTGACAAAAATTCAAAAGCGATATTTAATCGGAATTGAGGAAGGTAATTATTCCAGCATGCCGGGGAATTTTTATGTACGTGCCTTTATTAAGCAATATGCAGAGGCACTAAATCTTAATCCAGATGAAATTTTTGAAACTTATAAAAGTGAAATTCCAGCGTCTTATAATGATGATTTGCCACAGCAATTATCAAGGGTCAAAACGCACAAAGCCGTCACAGAAGGTAATTCAAAAATCTTTGATATTCTCCCGAAAATTTTAATCGGTGTGTTCGTGATTGGCGTGGCTAGTCTTTTATATTATTTTTTACAAAACCATGCCGGCGGCGGAACAAATGAATCGATTAAGAATGATAGTGATCAGGTTAAATATGAAAAATCTGAAAGCTTAGAAAAGGTAAAAGGGGAAGAAATAGAAAAAGATAAAAAGAAAGACATCAAAAAAGACGATAATGCTACTAAGCCAAAAGAGCAAAAGACAACTGTTGTTGAAACACCGAAGCAGGAACTTACAGTAGTCCAAAGCGGTGGCACTAATTCCACTTATGATCTGAAAAATGCAGATAAATTTGTCGTGAAATTGGTTTCTAAAGGACAAACCTGGGTAAGTATTAAAAATGGAAAAGGGAAAACTTTTTTTGCTGATACACTTAGAACTGATGGTACCCAGAGCCATATAGAAGATTTATCTACTGAAAGTATGGCAGTCTTAAGGGTTGGTAATGCGGCGGATACTGATATTTATGTGAATGATCAAAAGCTTGAGTATGCAATACCAGCGACAGCGAATGTTCAGAACATCACGATTCAATATGTTCTGAAAAATGAATAGTCATCTGTTGATGACTATTTTTCACTTTCAATATTTACCTGGAGGAAAATTATGAATATTCCAAATCGAATCACCGTATCAAGGATATTATTAATTCCCATATTCTTGATTGTTATGTTAGCACCATTTGATTGGGGCAGCATGTATCTTTTAGGTGCTGACATGCCGGTTACCCATTTTGTCGGGGCACTCATCTTTATATTAGCATCAACAACGGACTGGATTGACGGCCATTATGCCCGTAAGTATAACCTTGTGACCAATATGGGGAAATTTCTAGATCCGCTTGCAGACAAATTACTTGTTTCAGCAGCACTTATTGTACTTGTTGAACTTAATGATGTTTATGCGCCTTCTTGGATAGTCATCATCATTATCAGCAGAGAATTTGCGGTAACTGGTCTTCGCCTCTTACTAGCTGGCGAAGGTGAGGTTGTTGCCGCAAATATGCTCGGGAAAATTAAAACTTGGGCACAAATTGTCGCGATATCGTCCTTATTGTTACATAATTTTATTTTTGCTTTGATCCCGTTTCGCTTTGATATTGCAGCATTATGGGTGGCGATGATTTTTACAATTTGGTCAGGCTGGGATTACTTTGCTAAAAATAGCCATGTGTTAAAAAACTCAAAATAAATTTACATGTGGTTTGAATGAGGAGCGACTTGATGATGAATGCAGAGATTATTGCAGTTGGTTCAGAATTATTACTGGGTCAAATTGTTAACACAAATGCACGTTTTTTATCACAGCAATTAGCCGGGCTTGGCATTAATGTTTATTTTCATACGGTCGTTGGCGATAATCCTGATCGGTTAATATCAGCGATTGAAATTGCCGAAAAACGTGCGAAGATGATTATTTTTACTGGCGGGTTAGGGCCGACAAAGGATGATTTGACGAAGGAAACGATTGCTCGCCACATTGGTAAAGAACTTGTTATGGATCAAACAGCATTAGAATCAATTGAGCTTTATTTTAAGCGGACAAACCGTGTGATGACGGAAAATAACCGCAAGCAGGCGCTTGTATTAAAAGGGTCTCATATTCTCCCTAATGATCATGGTATGGCCCCTGGAATGGTTGTAGAGAGCGGCAGCCACAATTATATGCTTTTACCTGGCCCTCCCAAGGAAATGGAACCAATGTTTCTCCAATATGGGTGTCAGGCACTAGCTTCAAAAAATAACTCGAACGAGAAAATAGTCTCAAGGGTGTTACGGTTTTTTGGAATTGGAGAGGCCGCTTTGGAAACAGAAATTATTGATTTAATTGATGCACAAAGCAATCCTACCATTGCCCCGCTTGCAGGTGATGGCGAAGTTACCTTAAGACTGACAGCAAAACATGTTGATGAGCATATTGCACTTTCTATGCTTGATGAAATGGAAATGAAGATTAATCAGCGTGTTGGTCAATTCTTGTATGGATATGACAATTCATCACTATTAGGAGAGCTGGCCAAAACTTTAAAGGAAAGAAAACTTACGATCACAGCTGCTGAGAGTTTAACTGGCGGGCTGTTCCAACAGGAGCTTACTTCGATTGCTGGTGTGAGTTCTGTGTTTAAAGGCGGGGTTGTATGTTATTCAAATGAAGTAAAACAGCAGGTATTACAGGTGAAGCCTGAGACACTTGAAAAACATGGTGCCGTCAGTGAACAATGTGCAAAAGAGCTGGCTGAAAATGCCGCCAGGCTTGTGAATAGTGATATAGGGATTAGTTTCACCGGTGTGGCCGGACCTGATGAGCTAGAAGGCAAGCCAGTTGGAACTGTTTATATAGGTATTGCGATCAAGGGAAGAGCAACTGTAGTCGAAAAAATGATTCTCGCTGGAACGAGGGAAGCAAACCGGAACCGAGCGGTAAAATTCGGCTGCTATTTAATACTGAGAAATTTTAAAGAGTCACAGAATACTAAATAGTGTTCTGTGTTTTTTTGGTTTAAATTGAATTTTCAGATTAATACAGATAAATTGTTTTACGAAGGTAATTCGGAAGAAAAAATACAAAAAGAGGGTTAATCCGCCAGTTATTCGAGCATAAATTGTTAAAAAAAGAACAGAATAAATGTTCGTTTTTTTCTCGACAAATAACTGAAAAGAGGTTATATTATTAATAGGTTTTATTTAATAGATTGTGGCATTTAGCATGTGTTTATATATAAGGGAGGAAAAAAACGTGAGTGATCGTAAAGCGGCATTAGAAATGGCGTTAAAGCAAATAGAAAAACAATTCGGCAAAGGCTCCGTCATGAAAATGGGAGAGAAACTAGAAACGAGGATTTCTACCGTACCAAGCGGCTCATTAGCACTAGATGCAGCACTTGGAGTAGGTGGCTATCCTAGAGGCCGTATTATCGAGATTTATGGTCCGGAGAGCTCTGGTAAAACAACCGTAGCTTTACATGCAATTGCAGAAGTACAAGCAAAAGGTGGCCAAGCAGCGTTTATTGATGCGGAGCATGCCCTGGATCCGACTTATGCAAAAAAATTAGGTGTTAATATTGATGAGTTATTGTTATCACAGCCTGACACAGGTGAACAAGCACTTGAAATCGCAGAAGCTTTAGTGCGAAGTGGTGCTGTTGATATTATTGTAGTCGACTCAGTAGCAGCATTAGTTCCAAAAGCGGAGATTGAAGGAGAAATGGGAGATTCTCACGTTGGATTACAAGCGCGCTTGATGTCTCAAGCACTTCGTAAACTATCAGGATCCATTAACAAATCGAAGACAATTGCTGTCTTTATTAACCAAATTCGCGAAAAAATTGGGATTATGTTTGGAAACCCCGAGACAACACCTGGGGGGCGCGCGCTCAAGTTTTATTCGACCATTCGTCTAGAAGTACGCCGTGCTGAATCACTAAAGCAAGGCACAGATATAGTAGGGAACAAAACCAAAATTAAAGTTGTAAAGAACAAAGTTGCACCGCCATTCCGTACAGCTGAAGTGGATATTATGTATGGTGAAGGTATTTCTAAAGAGGGCGAGATCATCGATTTAGGCTCTGAATTAGATATCGTTCAAAAGAGCGGCTCATGGTATTCCTATAATGATGAAAGAGTAGGTCAAGGCCGTGAAAACGCAAAACTATTCTTGAAGGAAAACCCTGATGTTTGCCTCGATATTCAACAAAAAATCCGTGATCACTATGGTTTAGATGGTGATAAAGTGGTAACAGAAACAGAAACAGAGGAAGATGATCAGTTTAAATTGCTAGATTAGTCCAGCTGAGCAAAGCCCCGAAAAGGGTTTTGCTTTTTTAAATAAAATATGAATAAAAATTCAATATAATTAATAAATATTCATTGTTGATTTTATTGTGTTTGTGGATAAAGAGATCAATTTCTAAATATTTCAAAACGCTTATTAGACTAAGCCTTGACAATGAATATTCCCCCATTTACAATTAACATGTATATTTTACATTTTTGGAAATATTACAATGCGAAAAGCCTTGGTGCTTGCTGTATGTTGAGTCTAAACAATGTACATGCCGACACTTGAAAAATGCAACAAAAGTTCATAGCAAGAGGAGGTGTAACGATGGACCCTATTACAATCATCTCCATTTTGCTTGGCCTTATCGTCGGTGCCGTTGTTGGCTATTTTGTTCATAAATCCATTGCTGAAGCAAAAGTAGCAGGTGCAAAAAATGCTGCTGAACAGATTCTTGAAGATGCGAAACGTGATGCTGATTCATTGAAAAAAGAAGCTTTGCTAGAAGCAAAGGATGAAATTCACAAGCTTCGAACAGAAGCAGAACGTGAGGTTCGTGAACGAAGAAATGAAATGCAAAAACAAGAAAACCGTTTACTGCAAAGAGAAGAGAATTTAGATCGAAAAGAGGAAACGTTAAACAAGCGTGAAAATCTTTTAGAAAAGAAGGATGATTCTCTAAACCAAAGACAACAGCATATTGAAGAGATGGAAAGCAAAGTGGACGAGTTGGTACGAAAACAACAAACTGAACTCGAACGAATTTCGAGCTTAACGCGCGAGGAAGCAAAAGCGATCATAATTGACAGAATGGAGCAGGAACTTACCCACGACACTGCGATTATGATTAAGGAAAGTGAAAATCGTGCAAAAGAGGAAGCCGATAAGAAGGCAAAGGAAATACTTTCGCTAGCAATCCAGCGTTGCGCTGCTGACCATGTTGCGGAAACGACTGTCTCTGTCGTCAACCTTCCAAATGACGAAATGAAGGGCCGGATCATTGGCCGTGAAGGACGAAATATTCGTACACTTGAAACATTAACAGGAATTGATTTGATTATTGATGATACTCCTGAAGCTGTAATTCTATCAGGATTTGACCCAATTCGCCGGGAAACTGCACGTTTAGCGCTTGAGAAGTTAGTCCAAGACGGACGGATCCATCCTGCACGAATTGAGGAAATGGTAGAAAAATCTCGCCGTGAAGTGGATGAGTATATTCGTGAAGTTGGTGAGCAAACCACTTTTGAAGTGGGTGTTCATGGACTCCATCCAGATCTTATTAAAATTCTTGGCCGCTTAAGGTTCCGTACGAGCTACGGGCAAAACGTCTTAAAGCATTCAATGGAAGTGGCACAGCTTTCAGGCTTGCTTGCCGCTGAACTTGGTCAAGATGAAACGTTGGCTCGTCGTGCAGGCTTACTTCACGATATTGGGAAAGCAATCGACCATGAAGTAGAAGGAAGTCATGTAGAAATCGGGGTTGAACTTGCGACGAAATACAAGGAACACCCAGTGGTAATCAACAGTATTGCCTCACACCATGGGGATACAGAGCCAACTTCTATTATTGCAGTACTTGTTGCCGCGGCTGATGCCTTATCAGCTGCACGACCAGGTGCACGCAGTGAGACGCTTGAAAACTATATACGTCGTCTTGAAAAACTAGAGGAAATTTCTGAGTCCTATGAAGGTGTTGAAAAGTCCTTTGCTATTCAAGCGGGTCGTGAAGTGCGTATTATTGTAAGACCAGATGCAGTTGATGATCTTGCTGCACATCGATTAGCGCGCGATATTCGTAAGAGAATTGAAGAAGAACTCGATTATCCAGGACATATTAAAGTGACAGTTATCCGTGAAACACGGGCTGTAGAATATGCAAAATAAAGCGGTGCACTTGCACCGCTTTATTTATTGTTCATGCTTATCCAATTAGGCGAAGTCCAAATGTGATACTATTTAGACAATAACAATTTTAATTAATGAAAGGGAAAAAAATGAATCTACTTTTTATCGGCGATGTCGTCGGATCACCAGGCAGGGAAATGGTAAAGGAATACCTGCCAAAATTAAAAGAAAAATTTCGGCCCCACTTTACGATTATTAATGGGGAAAATGCAGCCGGGGGCAAGGGGATCACAGAAAAAATCTATCGGGAATTTTTGGGCTATGGTGCACAGGCTATAACACTAGGAAACCATGCATGGGATAATCGAGAGGTCTTTGAATTTATCGGATCAGCAAAAAATATGGTACGGCCGGCAAATTTTCCAGAAGGGACTCCTGGAAAAGGTTTAGCGTTTTTTAAAGTGAACGAGTTAGAAGTCGCTGTTATTAATCTACAGGGCCGCACATTTATGGCTCCATTAGATTGTCCTTTTAGAAAAGCTGAGGAATTAGTTGATATCGCCCGGGAAAGAACGCCATTTATTTTTGTGGATTTCCATGCAGAAGTCACCAGTGAAAAACAAGCAATGGGATGGTTTTTAGACGGCAAGGTATCTGCAGTCGTTGGAACTCATACACATGTACAAACAGCCGACAGCCGGGTTTTACCGGGTGGAACTGGTTATTTATCAGACGTTGGTATGACAGGGCCGTATGACGGCATCCTGGGAATGGAGAGAGAGGCTGTTCTTAAGAAATTCCTAACAAGCCTGCCAGTCCGCTTTGAAGTGCCCAAATCAGGCCGTAACCAGCTAAGTGCAGTTTATATTGAACTAGATCGAAAAAGCGGCCAGTGCAAAAAAATGGACCGTATATTAATAAATGATGACAATCCATTTTATAGTTAACGAAAAAACTTCTTTCGGGGAGTTTTTTTGTTAAGCAAGTATTTCATACTTCGAGAATTGTCCAGCTCCAGCGCCTAGGGGCTCGGGGTCATAAGCCAATCCGTCAAAAAGGTTAAAGAGCAACCTTTTCGCCGGCTCGTCTTATGCCTGTCGCCCCTGAGCAATGCGCTTGCGCTTATCTTTTTTTTGTCCAAGCCGGAATATGTCTTTTGACAATTGAATATAGTAGCAGTGGAATGTTATATACCTGATTTGTTCATGAAACTGCTCATGCGGGATCGGGATTTTCTAAGGGGGAGCTAGGAATGGAAATATTAAAAGTTTCAGCAAAATCTAATCCTAATTCTGTGGCTGGTGCACTCGCCGGAGTTCTGCGTGAAAGAGGTGCAGCGGAAATACAGGCTATTGGTGCGGGTGCATTGAATCAAGCCGTTAAGGCAGTAGCGATTGCAAGAGGATTTGTGGCACCTAGCGGAGTTGATTTGATCTGTATCCCTGCGTTTACCGATATTTTAATTGACGGAGAAGAACGCACAGCAATTAAGTTAATCGTAGAACCACGTTGAAAGAGATAGATTATTTTCACGTGGCAAAACAAAAAGATGTCTCATTTGACCCTCTTGGTACATTTTACAAGTGGGTTTTTTTGTTGTAGAAATTCAACAAAGTCTGCACCAGTTTCTTTCCAATCATAAGGATTGGTTTCATAGTTATTTATAAAAATATTATTCTGATATATAAGGAAAAGTTTTAATGAGATAAAAATGGATCTATTGAAAAATAGTAAAATAACGTGTAAATGTATGTTTAATACGATATTTTATCTGATTATTCCAACATGGCAATAGGCAATTTTTAAATAATAAAAAAATATTCATATTTTAGACAATATTTCGTGCCAAAGGGTTGCAATTTTTGGTGCATAGGTCTAGAATTGTAAGCGTTTAGTACATATCCTTGATTCTATTTTTTTAGTCTTTAAAGCAATAAAAAAGGGCTAATATCTAGTGATTTACTTGGGTAAGTGCTACACTAATAAATGATTTAATCTACTTATTTTTTACATATCCAAAGGGGTGTAAGTAAATGATCAATCAACTTTCGTGGAAAGTTGGCGGACAACAAGGGGAAGGTATTGAAAGTACTGGGGAAATCTTTGCAATCGCACTGAATCGCCTAGGATATTACTTGTATGGTTATCGTCACTTTTCATCTCGTATCAAAGGTGGACATACAAATAATAAGATTAGGGTAAGTACATCAGAAGTGCGCTCTATTTCTGACGACCTTGATATCCTTGTAGCATTTGACCAAGAAACGATCGATGTAAACTACAAAGAGCTTCACAGCAAAGGGGTAATTCTTGCAGATGCAAAATTTACTCCAAAGAAACCGGAAGATACGCAAAGCTCAATGTATGCGGTTCCTTTTACTGAAATTGCGACAGAGTTAGGGACTTCCTTAATGAAAAACATGGTGGCAATCGGTGCAACTTCGGCTGTCCTAGATTTGGATATTCATGTTTTTGAGGAAGTAGTTCGTGAGATTTTCGGCAAAAAGGGCGACAAGGTTGTTGCCAAAAACATGGATGCGATCAAAGCTGGCTTTGATTATATGAAGGAAAAAATGGATGAAAATGTACCGACGATGGTGCTTGAAAAAGCAGATGGAAAACATCGGATGTATATGATCGGAAATGATGCGATTGCATTAGGTGCACTTGCAGCCGGGTGCCGGTTCATGGCTGCCTATCCAATCACACCAGCTTCTGATATCATGGAGTATTTGATTAAGAAGCTTCCTGCAGTTGGTGGCACGGTAATCCAAACAGAAGATGAAATTGCCGCTTGTACGATGACAATTGGAGCAAGTTATGGCGGTGTACGTGCCATTACAGCTTCATCCGGCCCAGGATTATCACTAAAAATGGAAGCAATTGGACTAGCAGGTATTACTGAAACTCCTCTTGTCATCGTTGACACCCAGCGTGGAGGTCCATCAACAGGGCTGCCAACAAAACAAGAACAATCAGATTTAATGGCGATGATTTATGGTACACATGGAGAGATTCCAAAAATCGTTATGGCTCCAAGTACTGTACAAGAAGCTTTCTATGATACAGCTGAAGCTTTCAACCTTGCGGAAGAGTATCAATGTCCAGTTATCGTATTATCCGATCTACAATTATCTTTAGGAAAACAAACAGTAGAACCACTTGATGTTTCTAAAGTAGAAATTAGACGCGGTAAGCTTGTAACTGAAGAACTTCCTGAGATTGAAAATAAAGGTTATTTCAAACGTTACGAAGTTACAGAAGATGGTATTTCACCACGTACAATTCCAGGAATGAAAAATGGTATCCACCATGTTACTGGGGTAGAGCACGCTGAAACAGGTAAACCTTCAGAATCTGCAACTAACCGGATTGCACAAATGGATAAACGCTTCCGAAAGGTTGAAAATATCCGTTTTAATACACCAGTATATAAAAATGCTCCACATGAGGATGCAGATCTGTTGATTGTTGGATTTAACTCTACTCGTGGTGCGATTGAAGAAGCAATGGTACGTTTAGAGAAGGACGGCTTGAAAGTAAATCACGCCCAAATTCGTTTAATCCATCCATTCCCAACTGATGAAGTTCTTCCACTTGTCCGCTCTGCGAAAAAAGTGATTGTTGTAGAAAACAATGCGACTGGACAATTGGCAAATATTATGAAAATGAATGTAGGACATGCTGAAAAAATCACTAAATATGTTAAATATGATGGTAATCCATTCCTACCACACGAAGTTCATTCAAAATGTAAGGAGTTGTTCTAAATGGCCACTTTTAAAGATTTTCGAAATGATGTTAAACCGAACTGGTGCCCCGGCTGTGGCGACTTCTCCGTACAAGCAGCAATGCAGCGTGCGGCAGCAAATGTGGGCCTACAACCAGAAAATTTAGCAGTTATTTCAGGGATTGGCTGTTCAGGACGTATCTCTGGTTATATTAATTCTTACGGATTCCATGGAATTCATGGCCGTTCCCTGCCGATTGCTCAAGGTGTTAAAATGGCCAATCGCGATTTAACGGTTATTGCATCCGGTGGTGACGGTGACGGATATGCGATTGGGATGGGGCATACTGTTCATGCCATTCGTCGTAATGTGGACATTACTTATATCGTTATGGATAACCAAATTTATGGATTAACTAAAGGACAGACATCACCACGTTCTGCAGTTGGTTTTAAGACAAAATCCACTCCGATGGGGTCAATTGAACAATCTATTTCCCCAATGGAACTAGCTTTGACAGTTGGAGCAACATTTGTTGCACAAAGCTTTTCAACTGATTTAAAAGACCTAACAGCATTAATCGAAGCTGGTATTAGGCATAAAGGTTTCTCTTTAATCAATGTATTCAGCCCATGTGTAACGTACAATAAAGTCAACACATATGACTGGTTCAAAGAAAATCTTACAAAGCTACATGATGTTGAGGGATATGATCCATCAAATCGTGAAATGGCAATGCAAACATTAATGAAACATAATGGTTTGGTTACTGGACTTATTTACCAAAACACTGAACGTCCTTCATACCAGGAATTACTTACTGGATATTCTGAAGAACCATTAGTTGATGCAGATCTAAACCTTGATCAAGCACATTTTGATAAATTAGTTGCAGAGTTTATGTAACCAATTAAACTGAAACTCCCGTGGAATACATTTCTGCGGGAGTTTTTTTATTGAATTTAGTGTGAAGTACATCACATATATATTTTGTGTTATTCTATACAATTATCCTGATATTTATTTGATCAAATTAATTTGCAAAAGGCATTTGAACAGGCGTGTTTACAGGGATTTCTATTGTTTTCATTTAAGGAAACCTTTATACTATAATAATGTGCAGATCACATGTGTGGTGCACAGGTAAAAAATAACAGTAAGAAATCTAATAGACGTTAAAGTGATTTTTATAAGAAAGGGGATTTTGGATAAATGAATGAAAAACAGCGATTAGAAGGTCAGCAAGTAGAAACTGCTAATTCTTCGGACAAAAAATCCGCCAAGGATTACAGCAAATACTTTGAACAAGTCATAACCGCACCTTCATTAAAAGAAGCAAAAAAACGTGGTAAAGAAGAAGTAAAGTATCACAATGACTTTGCTATTCCCGAAGAATTCCGTGGTATGGGTAATGGCCGCAAGTTTTATATCCGAACCTACGGCTGCCAAATGAATGAACATGATACAGAAGTAATGGCTGGAATCTTTTTAGCATTAGGGTATGAGCCAACAGACAATACCGAGGATGCAAACGTCATTCTATTGAATACATGTGCAATTCGTGAGAATGCTGAAAATAAAGTATTTGGTGAACTTGGTCACTTAAAATCTTTAAAATTGGAAAAACCGGATTTACTTCTAGGTGTTTGCGGATGTATGTCCCAGGAAGAATCTGTCGTTAATAAAATTTTAAAAACCTACCAGCAGGTCGACATGATTTTTGGTACCCATAATATTCACCGCTTACCTAATATTTTGAATGAAGCATACATGTCAAAAGAAATGGTTGTTGAAGTATGGTCAAAGGAAGGCGATGTCATTGAAAACCTTCCAAAAGTACGCCGTGGTAAAATTAAAGCGTGGGTCAATATTATGTACGGCTGTGATAAGTTCTGTACGTACTGTATAGTACCTTTTACTCGTGGTAAGGAGCGGAGCCGCCGTCCTGAGGAAATCATCCAGGAAGTACGTCATTTAGCGGCACAAGGCTATCAGGAAGTCACTTTGCTTGGTCAAAACGTAAATGCTTATGGTAAAGACCTAGAGGGTGTTAACTACGGCCTTGGAGAGCTTATGGACGAACTACGTAAAATTGATATACCAAGGATTCGTTTTACCACAAGCCACCCGCGTGACTTCGATGATCGCCTGATTGAAGTGCTTGCTAAGGGCGGCAACTTAATGGATCATATCCATTTACCAGTTCAATCAGGGTCAACAGATGTGTTGAAAATTATGGCTCGTAAATATTCAAGAGAACAGTATTTAGAGCTTGTTAGAAAAATAAAAGCAGCTATTCCAAACGTTGCATTGACAACAGATATTATCGTTGGTTATCCGAACGAGACGGACGAACAATTTGAAGAAACTATGTCCCTCTATCGTGAAGTCGGTTATGAATTGGCTTATACATTTATTTACTCACCAAGGGAAGGGACTCCAGCTGCAAAAATGGAGGATAATGTTCCGATGGAGGTGAAGAAAGCACGTCTACAGCGCTTAAATGCTCTTGTGAATGAGCTTTCTTTAGAAGCAATGAAAAAGTACAAAGGTCAAATAGTTGACGTCCTCGTCGAAGGGGAAAGCAAAAATAATCCTGACGTCCTTGCAGGCTACACTTCGAGGAGCAAGCTTGTAAACTTTGCTGCTCCAAAGTCAGCGATTGGTAAAATTGTCAAAGTAAAAATTACAGAAGCAAAAACATGGTCATTAAACGGAGAAATGGTGGAAGAATTAGAACCAGCAGAGGTGAAGTAATGTGGCGAAGTATACAAAAGACGATATCGTCGCTCGGGCAACAAATTTAGCACGGATGATTGCAGAAACAGAGGAAGTTGACTTCTTCAAGCGGGCAGAAGCACATATTCATGAAAATCAAAAGGTGAAGACGTTAATTTCTGATATTAAAGGGTTGCAAAAGCAGGCAGTTAACCTGCAGCACTATGGAAAACCGGAAGCATTAAAAAAGGTGGAAGACAAAATCACTTCTATCGAACAAGAATTGGATGAAATACCTGTTGTCCAGGATTTCAAGCAGTCACAAATAGAAGTTAATGAACTGCTGCAGCTTATTGCTTCAACTATTTCTAATACAGTTACCGATGAAATCATTACTGCAACGGGCGGCGACGTATTAATGGGTGAAACAGGAGCAAGCATGAAAAATGGCGGCGGGGCTTGCGATGGCCACGACGACTGTGATCATGAGCATTAAAAATGTGAGCCAGGCTTCTAACGAAGTCTGGTTTTTTTTTCAAATTCGACTCTCGATAATATTCCTCGAAAAAAGCTGCACGGAGTAAGCTTCATTTTAAAGTACAGGCAAGAAAGGCACACACCTATAAATCCCGCATAAAATGAACTATGACTAAACTTTTATCCAGTATTCACAAAAATATATATCACACTAGTCTACAAATTAGCATACGATGAAATGAAAATGAATGAGGAGGGTTCGCGCGAAATGGGAGAATATAGAGAGATAATTACGAAGGCCGTAGTAGCGAAAGGACGTAAATTCACCCAGTCCAATCATACGATTAGCCCGGCGCACAGTCCAACAAGTATTCTTGGCTGTTGGATCATCAACCATAAATACAACGCGAAAAAAGTCGGCAAGACCGTAGAAATACATGGCTCATATGACATCAACGTTTGGTACTCATTTAATGATAATACCAAAACAGAAGTGGTAACTGAACGTGTCCAATATACCGATGTCATCAAGTTAAAGTATCGTGACCATGACAGCCTCGATGACAATGAAATTTGTGCTCGAGTGCTGCAACAGCCTAACTGCTGTGAAGCTGTCATTTCCCCTAACGGAAACCGAATTATCGTCCATGTCGAAAGGGAATTCCTTGTAGAGGTGATTGGCGAGACTAAGGTTTGTGTTCGTGTCAGCTCAGAAGGCTGCGAGGACAATGATGATGATTGGGGATTGGATGTAGACGACGAAGAATTCGAAGAACTAAATCCGGATTTCTTGGTCGGCTCTGAAGAGGAATAAAAACACTAGGAAGGTAATACTTCCTAGTTTTTTTCATTTTTATAAAAAAAATCCAGGATATTATTCCTGGCTTTTTCCCCATTCTAACTGTAAAAGTGATAATACGTATGTATCATGAAATTGCTCATTTTGATGGATGTAGCCGCGAAGTAGACCCTCTTTGGTAAAACCCAGTTTCATAAGCAAATTTATGGATGCCTCATTTTCAGGGTAGACCACGGCCCCAACTCGATATAAGTCCAATTGGTCAAAACTAAAACGCAGCACTTCTTTAATCGCCTCTGTGGCGTAGCCTGTTCTCCAAAATGAAGGATGGAGTTCATACCCGATTTCGGCACGTTTATTTTTCAGATGTAATGCATTAAGACCAACTGTTCCGATGATTCTTTGATTTTCCTTTAGCTTGATCCCCCAACGGATCCCCCGATTTTCCAGAAAGTTCTTGTGAATCATGTCAATTAATCTGGATGCTTCCACCTGTAAAGTAAACCGGTTGGTTCCGTAAAACTGGGTTACTTCCTCTAAGGATAAAATCTCGTATAAAGGATCTACATGTTGATGGGTTATTTCAATTAATTTTAATCTTTTCGTTTCTAAAATGGGAAAAGTCATGATAACTCCTTTCTATGTACGTTAAAATGGCATTAAAATTTTGGAATACTGAATATTTCCTTACTTATCAGTGTATATTGGCAGAAAAGAAAATTCCATTATAAAATTACGTTTTTGTATGTTAGAATGCAGAAAAAATACCTTTTACTGCTGATCGCACTTGTCGTAATGCAGAAGGTCTAATAGATTAGAAGGTGTGTTCATGAAAATTGATACGTATATAAATTTAATAGAAAAAGAATTATTACCGCAAATACACTTATCCACTAACAGCCCATTTGACCCGATTATTGTAAACAATCGGTCAAAATCCTGGATAACAATCGGGAGCGGCAATTATGCGGGGGTCTTTTCCCACGATTCCCATCCGGAGAGGGTTGTTAAAGTGTATGGCAGGAGCCCTGAGGAGCTTAAGAAGGAAGTCGAAGTCTATAAAACGTTAGGGAATCATGGATCTTATTCCACACTCATTGAGTACGGGGAAACATATTTAGTGTTAAAAAAACTAAAGGGGGTTACTTTATTTGATGCTGTTGTGAACGGTATCCAAATACCAAGGTCTGTAATTGAGGATATCGATCAAGGGTTAGAATACGCCCGGTCTGTCGGTTTAAATCCCTACGATGTTCACGGCAAAAATGTAGTCATGTTTGAAGGCAGGGGGTATATCGTTGATGTCTCGGATTTTTATAAAGAGGGTTATTGCCGTAAGTGGGATGATCTGAAAAAAGCTTATAATAAGATTTATAAACCGTTTCTTTATAAATACCATCCAGCCATTCCATTTTTTCTTGTCGATTTGATTCGAAAAGGATATCGGCTCTATCGTCGATTGAAAAAGTAATAGGAAAATAAAGGATTTATTTATTGTTAATATTCAGATAATATAGAAGAGATAAAAAATTCATTTTTAAGAAGGGAGGGGTCGTTAGTGGATTTCCCTTTCTATATATTTGGAATTCATCCGCATTTGTTATTAGAGGCTTTAGCATACTTTATCGGTTTTCGAGTGTATCTATACACACGAAATAAAGAAAGAATTTCTATAGATAAAGCACTTTGGGTCGTCGTTGGTGCGACATTAGGTGCTGCCATGGGGTCAAAGATTCTTTATTGGTTCGAGAACCCAGTAAAGACACTAGAAAATCGGAATAATCTTATTTACCTAATCGAAGGAAAAACGATTGTAGGCGGGTTATTAGGCGGCTTAATTGGTGTGGAAACAGCAAAAAAATGCATTGGTTGGACGCGCTCAACTGGTGATGATTTTGTGCTCCCATTCGCAGTCGGAATGATGATTGGAAGAATCGGCTGCTTTTTAACCGGTTTAGATGATCATACATACGGTGTGGCTACCACTTGGATTACAGGTATAGATTTTGGAGAGGGAATGAAGCGGCATCCAACACAACTATATGAAATATTCTTCCTGCTCGTTCTTATTATTGTCCTATATCAATTTAAAAGGAAACAGATTGGCTGGGAAGGACTATTGTTTCAATTATTCATGCTTAGCTATTTACTGTTTCGCTTTATTATTGATTTTATTAAACCAACACCCCACCCTTATTGGATCCTCAACAATATTCAACTTGCTAGTTTACTAGGCATAATGTATTACCTATGGCTGATTAATAAAAACCAAACTGAAAAGAGGAGAGAAGTCCATGCCTAATCGCCCCTATTTATTTTACGAATTAACCAACAGCATTTGTTCCACCTGTTTACGAAAATAGAAGCAAAGATCATTATCGAAAACGAAAAGGTATACTTGGTGAAGCGTTGCATGGAGCATGGGAGAGAAAAAGTCTTGATTTCAACGGATGTAGAGTACTATAAATGGTGCCGAGAATTTATCAAGCCTTCGGAAATTCCCTACCGCTGGAATACGCCGATTAAGTATGGCTGCCCCTATGATTGCGGCCTTTGTCCCGATCATGAGCAGCATAGCTGTTTGACACTTTTGGAAATTACCGAGAGATGTAATTTGAAATGCCCGATTTGCTATGCAGAATCATCCCCCCAAAAGGGAAGCTTTCGCAGCCTAGAAAAAATAGAATTTATGCTTGATAATATCATTAAAAATGAACGCCATGCAGATATCGTTCAAATTAGCGGCGGGGAGCCGACGATTCATCCGCAGTTTTTTGACATCCTTGATATGGCAAAATCCAGGCCGATTCGGCATATAATGGTGAATACCAATGGACTTAGAATTGCAAATGACAAAGAATTCGTGAAGCGACTCGCCGCCTATTCTCCAGGATTTGAAATCTATCTTCAATTTGATAGTTTTGAAAAAGAAGCACTCGAAGAATTAAGAGGTGTTGACCTAAGAGAAATTAGACAGAAAGCGATCGAGAATTTAAATGAGTACAATATTTCGACTACCCTCGTTGTAACCTTGAAAAAAGGATTAAATGACCATGAAGTAGGAAAAATCATTCAATATGGCCTGAAGCAGAAATGTGTAAGAGGTGTAACCTTCCAGCCCATTCAGGCTGCAGGGAGACTAGAAGAATTTGATCCATCGATAAATCGCTTAACGCTAAGTGAAGTGAGACAAATGATTATTGATCAATCCAATGTTTTTGGGTCAAAGGATATCATTCCTGTCCCATGCCACCCGGATTGCCTGGCGATGGGGTATGCCTTAAAGCAAGGCGGTGAAGTGATACCATTAACAGGCTTAATTGACCTGCGCCCAAAAAGGGGGAGAGTTAGTTGAATCCAAACAATGGGAAAAATAAAGACGGGTCATTAAAAGACCTGTGGATTGGGATTGGAATCAGCCTTGGGATATACCTGCTGGGAGTATTAATATTACTCGTGTTTTCCTCGATATTCTTTGCCTATTTGTGTATTGCTGTCATAGGACTGATTGTGATTCCAGTGGTAAGTTTTACAAAGGGCAAGAAACGGTTAGGGCAAGGAGCATTAATTGGGATAGGGTTAAATATATTGTTATTTACCGCCTGTTTTGGAATCATCATTTCCGGACTGGGTGGATGAATGGGAGGGAATAGTAATGGATGATCGTCAATTTCGTAATGCAATGGGCAAATTTGCAACAGGGGTAACAGTGGTGGCAGCTGAAGTGGATGGCAGCGTTCATGGTATGACGGCAAATGCCTTCATGTCGGTTTCGCTCAATCCTAAACTGGTGGTAGTTTCAATTGCTGAAAAAGCACAAATGCTGGAAAAAATAAAACAAAGCGGGACATTTTCAGTAAATATACTTGCTGCCAACCAGCAGGACCTGTCGATGATTTTTGCCGGACAGGTGAAGAATAACAAAGAAGTGGTGTTTGATCATTTAGATGGAGTCCCAGTAGTGCCAAATGCCTTGGCGCAAATTTCCTGTATGGTCTCGGCGACACATGAGGAGGGCGATCATACACTTTTTATTGGCAAGGTAACAGGCATTCAAGTGAATGATTCTGAACCGCTGATTTATTATAGTGGAAAATATCGATCGTTGGCAGAGGACTAATGGAAAAATCAAGACTGTTAGATAGTTTTTTATGGTTTTTTAATTGAGATTTTACAAAAGATATCAGATGCTAAAGATTAGTAGTAAAATTTTACTTGAATTAAAATAATAGAAAAATGCGCTGAAATATTCAGCGCATTTATTTGTGTTTTCGCGATATAATGGTTTTTATTTTAAAAATAAAAAATATTTAGAATATATTGACAAGTAAAATATAGGTATGTAGAATTACAGTTAGTAAAAGAAAGCGCTTTTTTTACCGAAAATGGATGTAAAATTGGAAGTGGATGCCAAATTAAAATTTTAGTAGGTTTCTAACTGAAATTTTAGACTGTTGTTTTTGGGGGCCAACAAAAGCGACAGAATCGGACCAGCATTATGTTCTTATGGAAGCGAATTCATTCTTTCTTTCCCACTTTCACTGTTTTGTATCAATTATTGAATAAAGGGAGGTTTATTCATTGGCAGTAAAAACTATCAGCAGAAATTTCCTCAAGTTTTTAGTTGTTATTCTTGCATTCCAGGATGTAGCCGCAGGGGTAGCTGGGTCAATAATGGCGGACATTATTGCGGCATTTCCACAATATGACCCCACAATCGTAATGTTAGTTGCAACCTTTCCAGGCTTAATTCAAATTTTTCCAGCACTCTTTTACGGCAAGCTTACTAAAATGTTCAAGAAGCGAACGCTCTTGTTTATCGGCTTAAGCCTATTCATGATCGGTGGAGTACTCCCTACGTTTATTGATAGTTTACCACTGATTATTGTCATGAGGGGTATTTTAGGGCTTGGTGTTGGGATTACAATGCCATTATCGGTGGACGTTATTACCGATTTCTTTGAAGGAAGAGAAAGGGATTTCTTAATCGGATTTGGAACTTCTACTATCGCATGTATTGGAGCGATATTCTTTCAATTAGTTGGTGGAATTTTAGCGGATTCTTTTGGCTGGCACTATGGTTTCTTAACTTACCTATTCCCAATCTGGATTCTTGCGATTACCATTCTTTATCTTCCGGAGCCTGAAAAGAAACAACACGCTGCTGCATCCGGCACCGAAGGCCAACAAAAAGTTAAATTACCGAAAGCTATCTATTGGGTATGCTTAGGACAGGTAATCTATTCAGGTTTGATTTTTGGCTATGTAACGAATATTTCCGTTGTGATCCAAGCGGATAAATTAGGAAATGCCACCGAGGCTGGTATGGCAATCTCAGTTTTTACTTTTGGCACACTGATTGCAGGGTTTTTATTCGGAAAAATAAAACACAGACTTCCAAACTATTACTTGCCGATTGCTGTTTTAGGAACGGGATTAGGGATGGCCTTTTGTTACTTCTCACCAAGTCTAATGATGATTTTTGTTGGAAGTATTATTGGCGGTTTTGCAATGGGAATTGGAATTCCAGGGGTATTTACCAAAGTGTCTGAACTAACTCCTGTTGGTGCATCGGCAGTAGGACTAGTCGTTGTAGGTCAAGGTCTAGGAGGTATCTTGGGGCCTTTTGGATTCCAGCTTGTCCAAACCATTTTTAAACAAGATATTGGTAGATTCCCATTAGCCGTAAGTGCAGTTGGATTAATTATTTTGGCACTCATTTGGGCACTGACGGTAAGGGCACCGAAAAGGGATTTAGAGATCACTGTAGGTCAATGACAAAAAATGAAGCTAAAATGATGAAATTGATTTTTCGTCACTTTAGCTTTTTAAATTTTATCCTGTGAAAAAAATTGAATGGGAGGCGAAGTCTTGTGAGTGAAGCAAAGCGATTACGAAATAAAGTAGCCATTGTGACTGGCAGCACATCCGGAATCGGGGAAGCAACGGCAAAATTATTCGCTGCTGAAGGGGCAAAAGTGGTAGTAGTAGGCAGAAGAAGTGAAAACGGAGAAAAGGTAGTGGATTCGATCCATAGTCAAGGCGGAGAGGCTATTTTTGTTCAAACAGATATGACTAGAGAAGAACAAATCATTAATTTGGTCAATGTCACTTTAGAAACATATGGTCAAATAGATATTTTGGTAAACAATGCGGGACGGATCATTGAAAAACCTTTCGTTGAATTGACCAATAGCGACTGGGGAGAATTTGTCACACTTGATGCCTATTCCTACTTCCGTGCCATGCAGCTTGTGCTGCCGTATATGGAAAGTCGAAAATCCGGAAATATCGTAAACGTAACCTCCTTAGCGGCAATAAGTGTTTTGCCGACACATGCCCTCTATAGTTTCGTAAAAGCAGGCATTACCCATATGTCAAAAGTGATAGCGGCAGAATATGCCGGGAAGGGCATTAGAGTCAATTGTTTACTTCCGGGAGTGGTTTATACGGAGATGATTGCTGACAATCCCAATACACCTCATATGGAAAAAATAATTCCAATGGGTAGAATGTCGACACCAGAAGAGCAAGCGAAAACGATTTTATTTATGGTATCAGATGATTCGGCCTATATGACAGGTACCTCTATCGTATCTGATGGCGGTGTCCGAGGAATTTGATGATCCATTAATAGGTGAGGGGGAGCTTACATGTTGTTAAAGGATAAAGTAGCTATTATTACCGGCGGTGCCAAGGGTATGGGAGAAGCAACTGGTAAAAAATTTGCCGAAGAGGGTGCCACAGTGATTATTGCTGATCTTGATTTTGATTCAGCACAGATGGCTGTTGAACAAATTCAATCATCAGGCGGACGGGCAAGGGCATACAATCGGGTGGATGTGACGGATTCTGCAACGATTAAGGCAACAGTTAATCAGACAATTGCAGAATTTGGCAAGGTTGATATTTTAGTCAATTGTGCGGGCGGAACGTTCGGGTCAAATGGAAGCAGTGAAAATATTAATATGAATGATTGGGATAGAACGATAAATTTAAACCTAAATGGAACGCTTTATCCGATTATGGAAGTTTTGCCCTATATGAAAGAACAGAAGTCTGGGAAAATCGTAAACTTTTCCTCCATGGGAGCGTTCAATGCCTATACGGTTGTGCTCCATTATCATGCCGCCAAAGGAGCTGTAGAAAGCCTCACCCATAATCTTGCCTTTGAACTTGCACCACAAGGAATTCACGTTAATGTTATTTCGCCTGGGCCGATCATGACACCTTTCTGGGACGAACTCATGCCGCAGGGTCCTGAAAGAGATCAATTTACTGCTGCCCTCGCAAAAAAGGAAGTGCCGCTGCAAAGGATGGGGACGCCCGAGGATATTGCAGGAGTGTGTTTATTTTTATCAACAGGGTTATCCGATTATGTAACTGGACAGAAAATCAATGTAGGAGGCGGCATGGGGAATATCATTTCTCATAATTCTACATTTCTATCATCAGAGGAAAATGGCAAAGTAAATAAATAGAAAGGGGGAGCTGGTTTGAGAAGATTAGAAGGGAAAGTCGCCATCATCACAGGTGCAGGAAATGGGCAAGGAGCATTCGAGGCAAAGTTATTTGCGAAAGAGGGTGCATCTGTTGTTGTGACAGATATTGATTTTGAAAGTGCCTCCCAAATTGTTAGGGACATTGAAAATAATCATGGGAAAGCCATTGCAGTTCACCATGATATTTCTTCGGAATTAGATTGGATTAAGGTGGTAGAAAAGACAATCGAGACCTTTGGTAAAATTGATATTCTTGTAAATAATGCCGGAATACATATGGAATCGGCAATGTCAGAGATTACTTTAGCAGAATGGAGTAAGATGATTGAAATAAACTTAACGGGGACTTTCATTGGTATGCAAACTATAATCCCCTCTATGAAGAAAAATGGCGGCGGTTCTATTGTAAATATTGCTTCAATTGCAGCCCTCCGAGGTGGCAGCTTTGCTCACTATAGTGCTGCTAAGGGAGGAGTCCGTTCACTGTCGAAAACGGCGGCTATTGAATATGCTCGAGATAATATTCGCGTAAATAGTGTCTATCCAGGGCTAATTATGACAGCACTCGTAACAGAAGCACTTGAGAATGAAGTAACCCGTAAGAACTTAATGGAGCAGCTTCCACTCCAAAGATTTGGAAAAGTAGAAGATGTCGGATATGGTGTACTTTATTTGGCTTCGGACGAATCTTCTTTTGTAACGGGGGCAGAATTAGTGATTGATGGCGGTACCATGGCAGGAGCCAGACTTACTGAATAGAGGGGGAGCAATATTGGACTATAAATTAAAGGTTTGGAATAAGTCACCATTACAAAAGTTAACGGTATTTGCTTCTGCTGTAGCACTATTGTCGGGTTGTTCTTACAAAGATTTTACAACTCAGGAAGTAAAGGCGGAAACCGTAAATTCAAAGGAACAAAATAATAAGGCTCAGAAGAAAGAGGGACAGTCCTCAACAAAACCAAATATCGTGTATATTGTTTTAGATGATTCAGGGTTTTCCGACCTTGGAAGCTATGGCTCGGAAATTAAAACACCTAATCTTGACATGCTGGCAGAAAACGGACTTCGGTACAATAATTCCCATGTTACACCTGTATGTTCCCCAACACGTGCTGCATTGCTTACAGGTCGAAATCCTCATTCAGTTGGAATGTCAACCGTCGCCAACTTTGATTTAGGTCCAGAATATCCAAATAAGCGCGGTCGAATCAATCCTGAGGCAGGTACCATTGCCGAGGTACTAAAGGGAGAAGGGTATAATAGCTATGCTTTAGGAAAATGGCATTTATCACCATCCCACCAGGCCACTGCCGCTGGTCCTTATGAAAACTGGCCGCTTGCGAAAGGCTTTGACCGCTTCTATGGCATACTTGAAGATTCCAGTGATCAATATAAACCAGAACTTGTCCAGGATAATAGTTTTATAGACGTACCCGAAAAGGAAAACTATCATTTTTCGGAGGATATTGTAGATAGGGCCAATCAGTTTGTTACCGATCAAGCTTCAATAAGCCCAGAAAAGCCATTTTTCATGTATTTGGGTTTTGGTGCACAGCATCAGCCAGTACAGGTGCCGCAGAAATACATTGATATGTATAAAGGCGTCTATGATAAAGGGTGGGACAAAATCCGGGACGAAAGGTTTGCCAAACAAAAAGAACTTGGTATCATTCCAAAGGATGCCAAACTGGCTCCACTTAACCCAGGGGTAAAACCATGGGAGCAGCTGTCAGCCGACGAGAAAAAAGCATTTACTCACTTCCAGGAAGCATATGCAGGCTTTTTAACACACACGGATGGACAAATTGGCCGATTTATTGATAAATTACGTTCAGTTGGAAAATTGGATAATACGATGATTGTCTTTTTATCTGACAACGGAGCAAGCCCAATGGGGAAAAATACCGGTTCAATTAATCATACATTAGCTTATAACGATATACCGGAAAATCTAGGGGATATTGTCAATAAAATAGAGGATTTCGGCAGTGATAAAACGAAAATTGAATTTCCTGCTGGCTGGGCACAAGTAAGTAATACTCCATTTAAATTATATAAATCAACGATGTTTGAAGCCGGAACGAGAACTCCTTTGATTATTTATTATCCGAAAGCTATAAAGGCGAAAGGGGAAATTCGTAATCAATATGTACATGTCAGCGATATCACACCTACTGTCTATGATTTAGCTGGAATCGAACTTCCGAAAGAAATAAAGGGAGTTAAACAAATGGGCCTTCATGGTGAAAGTTTTGCTGGAACATTCACGAATGTAAAAGCACCTGGCAAGAAAACGCAGTATTATGAAAACAATGGACAGCATGCCATCTACCAAGATGGCTGGAAGGCAATAGCCCTTCATACAAAAGGACAGCCATATGAAAAGGACGTATGGGAACTGTATCATGTCGCCGAAGATCCAACTGAATTCAACAACGTCGCATCAAAGTATCCGGATAAATTAAAGGAACTTCAGAAGTTATGGGACAAGGAAGCTAAGAAATATGGTGTTCTTCCAATGTCAGATGTCATGGGTGATGGGTTTTTAGCGATTCCAAGTGATTCAAACCGTGCCAGAAATACCTTTACATTCTATCCCGGTATGTCCCTGCTGCCGGAAGGGGCTTCACCGTTTATCATTAATCGTTCGTATACGATAACGATTCCGATTAACCGGGAAAAGTCATCAGACGAAGGGGTACTGGTAGCCTTAGGAAACTACGAAAGCGGTTATACACTATATATAAAAGATAACAAACTAGTTTATGAGTATAATATTGGTACGAAAATATATCGGGCTGAATCCGACATCGGGGTTCCGGTTGGTCAAACAACAATCAAGTATGAGTTTAACCCTACTGAACTTCATAAAGGAATTGGCAGTCTCTATATTAACAACAAGAAAACAGGAGAAGTAACAATCGATCAAACTCATAAATTTAAAGTTAGTTTTGAAGGGCTGGATATTGGAAGAGACACCCACTATCCGGTGAGTCCAGTATATAAAGACAAAGGTACATTTCCTTTCACTGGGGAGCTGGAAAAGGTCGTTTACGAATTAAAATAACAATAGTTCATTTTAACTAAACTATAAAGCCAGTAACCATCCTATTGTTACTGGCTTTTTTTAAAGAAACGAGGGTGAAAAATGGAGAAAACAGTTGAACAACTAAAAGGATTTCATATCCTAGCCAAACCATCAGGACCTATTTGTAATCTAGATTGCCATTATTGCTTCTATACGGAAAAAGAGGCCTTTTTTACAGGAAAGAGCCGATTTAGGATGTCTGATGAATTATTAGAGGAGTTTATAATGCAATACATAGCTGCACAAGATGAAACCGAAATTCCGTTTGTTTGGCAGGGAGGTGAACCCACTTTAATGGGCCTTGATTTTTATAAGAAAGTGATTGAATTGCAAAAGAAATATGGGAATGGGAAGCGAATCACCAATTCACTGCAAACGAACGGTACATTACTAACTGAAGAATGGTGTCAATTCTTGGCAAAACATCATTTCCTTGTAGGCCTTAGTCTTGATGGACCGGAGTACATCCATAATCGATATAGAGTCGATCGCGGGGGCGAACCGACCTTTGACAAAGTGCTTAATGCTTTACGTTTATTAAAAAAATATAAAGTTGCTTTTAATGTACTAATCTGTGTCACCAAGTATTCTTCTAAATATCCGCTCGAGATTTATAATTTCTTTAAAGAGGAAGGAGTTGAATTCATTCAATTCATCCCAATTGTGGAACGAACGCCGGATATGAAAGCCCAAAAACTGGGGCTGCGGCATGCTACACCACCTTCTATTAAACAAGAAGAATCCCAACAGGCCGTTTCCTCCTGGACTGTAGAATCTGAGAAATATGGCGATTTTTTAATTGCTATTTTTGAAGAGTGGGTAAGAAATGATGTTGGAAAAGTGCATGTCATGAACTTTGAACATGCGCTGACTTCTTGGTTGGGTCTACCAGCCACCACATGTTTTTTTGCCGAAACTTGTGGGAGGGCAGCAATTGTTGAACATAATGGTGACGTGTATTCATGTGACCATTTTATGTATCCAGACTATAAATTAGGTAATATCTCCAATAATACATTCTCGGAAATGATTGAATCTAACAAGCAGCGGGCATTTGGAGAAAATAAAAAGTCATCTCTGCCAAAGTACTGTCAAACATGTGAAGTACGTTTTGCGTGCAATGGGGAATGTCCTAAGCACCGCTTTTTGGTAACACCTGATGGAGAACCAGGATTAAACTATTTGTGCGCGGGCTATAAAAAATACTTTCATCATATTCACAGATATTTAAAAGTGATGGTCCAACTGATCGAGAATGGGTTTCCTGCATCAGAAATAATGGAGGTAATCAAAAGGCCGCTTATTTTGAAAAAATAAATCTAGAAGTCCAAAGTTGTAATCGAAATTTAAAAAATATTTAGAATTTATTGACAAGATGAAACAGGTAAGGGTAAAATTATAGTTAAGGAAAAAAAGCGCTTTATTTATTGAATTCACAACTATATTCACGATATAAATGCATAACTAAAATTTTAGCGGAAGTGATTATGATGTTTCAAAAATAATTTTTGACAAAGTGAGGTTATAAAAGGATGGCGGAAATTTTATCAAGAAAGATCCAAACTGGAAACTATCAAACATTTATCCATGAGGGTGGCGAACCTTCCTCTGAAACAATCATTTTTCTTCATGGCAGCGGCCCTGGTGTAAGTGCAAAGTCAAATTGGCAGCACATATTACCCCATTACAAAGAGAATTTTCATGTAGTGGCACCGGATATCTTTGGATTTGCCAACACAGACCATCCGGAAACCTACCCGAAAAATGGGGTAGAATGGATGAATGCGCGGATTAATCAAGTTCTAGCATTAATGGACGAATTAGGAGTTGAAAAAGCCCATTTGGTTGGAAACTCCCTTGGAGGTGTTATTGCACTAAACCTTCTCATGTATGCTCCCGAGCGATTCGACCGTGTTGTATTGATGGGGGCAGGCGGTGGATTAACAGAACCAACACCAGAACTGGCTAAATTAGCAAACTTCCATAAGGATCCAAATCCTGTTGCATTTAAAAATCTTTTAAGCTGGTTTTTATATGATCAAAGCGTTCTGGAAGATGAACTTGAGGCGATTGTTGCTGAGCGATTGGAGTTATTTTTAAAGCCAGAAGTGCGCAGATCCTATGAAGTAAATTTCTCGAATTCACATTTATCCGATATGCTGGTCCCACCATCCGCACTGAAACTAATGGACCATTCAATTTTACTGATTCATGGTCATGGAGATCGATTTGTACCGCTTCAAAGCAGTCTGTATGTAATGGAGCATTTGCCAAATGCCCAGCTCCATATCTTTAAGCGTTGTGGACATTGGGCCCAAGTGGAGCAAAAAGAAAGATTTATCAAACTAACATCTGATTTTTTCAACGGTGAGTTTTAGAATAAAGTTACGAGATTCCTATTTTCTTGCACAGTTGAATCCCTATTTTTTTCAGTGATAGGTGGTAGACTTGCACTGAGAAATTACCATATTATAGGGATAAGATAATATTTATGGGAATAGTAGGTGTTTTTATTATGAAAATAGATAAGGCTTATCGCTACATTAAAAGACAAATAATTGAAGGCAAATGGGAACCGGAAAAAGCTATCAATGTGAATGAACTTGCTGAAATATTAAACATTAGCAGAACACCCATCCACAAAGCGTTGTCGAAACTCGAACAAGAAGGATTTCTTACCATTATTCCTCAAGTAGGGGTATTTGTAAAAAGACCTGACCCAAATGAAGTTATCGAGCGCTTATTAGTATGTGCAAATCTTGATGCGTTGATGACGGAGCAGGCAGCCTTCAATTTGACTGAGGAAGATTTCCGCTATATGGAAACAACCCTATTGAAAATGGATCATCCGGGATTGTCAGCAGATGAATATTCCAGCTTGAATATTGATTTTCACCGGACGATTTATGTTGCTTCGAAGTTGACGTTTACCTTCGATTTGGCTAATCAGCTGTGGGATTACTTGAATTTTGTTGCGAATCCGGAAGATTTGTTCACCGATGAACGGAGGAAACATTCTCAAACAGAGCATTGGATTATTTTCTATAGTCTGAAGGAAAAAGATAGTAAGATGGCAAAGAGGTTAATGGAAAAGCATATGCGCCGGGTGTCACAGGTAGCAGGGGAAAAATATCAGGACGCCGAAATTAATAAACGAGTGTTTAACTAGTCATACTTTTTCAATAGGGGAAAAGGCTCAACCAATACTATAGCAGGGGGTATTCTAATGGAACAAAGTGTGCTGAATACAAAAAAGGAATTGGTAGATAAGGCCCGGTCGCTCATCCCAAAATTACGGGAATATAGTGAAGAAATTGAGAAAACAAATACGTTGCCTAAAACGATCATTGAGGATTTACAAAAAGAAGGTGCGTTAAAGGTCTTACGTCCCCATCTATTTGGCGGCTATCAAACGAATATGCGGACCTATACAGAGGTTGTAACCGAAATTGCCCGTGGTAATGGGTCTGCAGGCTGGTTTGTAGCACTAAGTAATATCAGAGATTATATGATTTCCTATACTTTTGGAGAGAAAGCTTTAAATGAAATTTACCAACCGGGAAAAGAAGTCGTTTTAGCCGGGAATTTTAAACCAATAAAATGTGATATTAAGAAGGTTGAAGGCGGCTATTATATTGAGGAAGCACAGTGGCCGTTTGTTTCTGGAAGCCCGCATGCTGATTGGTGTTACTTTGGATTTCCAATCGTCGATGATAACGGCGGAGTAGAAATGGCAATTATGGTCATTCCGAGAGAGGAATTAGAAGTCTTAGACGATTGGTATGTTATGGGGCTAAAAGGGTCTGGTAGTAATAGTTGTAAAATAAAAAATGTTTTTGTACCGGATCACCATGTGTCATTAGATCGTTTAGCAAGTAAGGGTCATTACCTAATCGAACCGCTTAAGGATGTAGCGTTGTATAGATCTTCCTTTGTTCCTTCCTTAACCTTGTCAATTGTGGCACCTGCATTGGGTTTAGCACAGGCTGCAATGGATTTATATATGGAGAGGCTTCCTAAGGCAGGAATTGGAAATACCTTCTATAACAAACAAGCTGAAGCCCCTGTTACACATTTACAAGTAGCCCAGGCGCAGCTTAAAATTGATTCCGCTGAGCTTCATCTTTATCGGGCTGTAGACAAAATTGACAGCTATGCTGAACGTGGTGAAGTGATGGATAAAGCGGAAATTGTGAAAGTGAAGGCGGATTTTGGATATGTCAATCAATTATGTAAGGAAGCGATTGATCTTCTAGTCGCTGGAGTCGGCTCAATGTTCACCTACGAGACAAACCCACTCCAAGTTGTGTATCGTGATTTTCTAACGATGCATCTGCATGGTTTTATTACACCATCAAGTTTAATTGAAACATATGGAAGAGTACTCTGTGGTCAGGAACCGAATAGTTACTTTGTATAACATTCGCTTTCGTCTAAAATGGAAGGGCTTTCTTGCTGAAAAAAATAATAGGAGGTTTCAAAATGAGTTTACCAGAGATTGCAAAGTTAGGGCACGTTGCTTTAGTGACGACAGATCTTGAAAAATCACTTTGGTTTTATAAAGAAGTTATTGGTCTAGAAGAAACAGAAGTTGTAAACGGTACCCATTATTTACGCGCTTGGGGAGATTTTGAACACCACACACTTTCCGTCACAGCGGGTGATAAGCCCCACCTTGATCATATCGCATGGCGGGCAAAACGGCCCGAAGATGTTGAAGGTTTTGCCAAACTTCTCGAGGAAGCTGGTACTGAAGTAACTTGGATTGAAGCGGGAGTAGAAGCAGGACAGGGGAGAGCAATTCGGTTCCAGTTGCCTAGTGAGCATCGCTTCGAAATTTATTATGACATGGAGAAAACATTAGCGGATCCATCTAGACGTTCCGTATTAAAAAATCAGACCTATAAATCATGGGCACGAGGTGCTTCACCGAGAAGAATTGATCATGTTAACCTCCTAACATCATTGAAGGCAAATGTCATTTCTGATTACTTACAGGAGAAATTAGGATTTAAAATGCGCGAATACGTAAAAGCTCCTGACGACTCATTAGTCGGTGCATGGTTAAGCGTCACACCTTTAGTACATGATATTGCCGTAAGCCATGACCCATTCGCGCCAACTACACATCAAATTCACCACATATCCTACTGGCTAGATAATGCCCAAGACCTTCTAAGAGCTGCAGATATTTTAAAAGAACATGGAATTTTCTTCAAAGGACCAGGTAAACATGGAATCTCACAAGCAATGTACATTTACGCGATTGATCCTGGAAGCGGTTTACGCGTAGAATTATTCACAAATGGATATTTAATCTTTGAACCGGATTGGGAACCAATCGAGTGGACTGTCGATGAAATGGATATCGGTTTCACCTTCTGGGGCGACCAAATGGATACACTTCCGGAAAACAATCCAACAATTGAAGCATAAGTGAAATTGAGTTTAATAGAATACTATTTTCAATACAGATTGTAAATGCAGAAAGGGGTACTAAGAATGGATGATCGTCAATTTCGCACAGCGATGGGAAAATTTGCAACGGGTGTAACCGTTATTACCACAGATGTTGAGGGGGACGTGCATGGCATGACTGCCAATGCCTTCATGTCTGTTTCACTTAGTCCAAAGCTAGTTGTCATCTCAATTGGGGAAAATGCTCGCATTCTTGAAAAAATTAAACAAAGCAAGACATTTTCCGTCAATATTTTGGCGGCAGACCAACAAGAACTTTCGATGATTTTTGCCGGGCAGATAAAGGAGCATCGGGAGGTAGTGTTTGATCGTCTTGATGGGAAGCCAGTATTGGCTGGAGCTGTAGCCCAAATTGCCTGCGAAGTATCTGCAGTGCATGTTGAAGGTGACCATACACTATTTATAGGAAAAGTAACGGATATTCATCTTGAAGATGCGGAACCGCTCATTTTTTACAGTGGACGTTACCGGGCATTAACGGAAGAAAAAACACTCGTATAAATATACTGAGACTCCTTGTACATATCATGTAAGGAGTCTTAATTTTAATAAAATAGGAGGGAAAACATGGGAATCCAAGTGGTTAGATTTGAAAGGGAAAGCAACGAACATTGGGGTGTTGTGTCGGGAGAAAATATTCTTGTACTTAGTGGTACATATAAGAGTTTAGCTGAATTTTTATATGTGGGGAAAGAGGAAGCAACAAAAATTTATAACCAGGAAAATGTTGAATCTATTCCATTGAACGAAGTGAATATTTTAAGCCCGGTTACAAAGCCCGCAAGAATTATTTGCCAAGGAGTAAATTATTCAACACATCGTTCTGAGACAGGGATGGAAGCTTCAAGGCCTCCTTTTAATATGATTTTTAGCAAAGCAGACAGTTCTCTTAGTGGAGCTTATAGTGAAATTGAGCGACCCTCGCATGTAAAATTACTAGATTATGAATTAGAACTTGGGATTGTAATTGGAAAGGAGATTTCCGAGTCAGTAGAAGTAACTGATGAAAATCTTCATCAATATATTGCCGGATTAGTCATTGTGAATGATGTTTCTGCACGGGATGTACAACTTCCCCAAGGTCAATGGTTAAAGGGAAAAAGCTTTAGGACTTTTTGTCCTACTGGGCCTTTTCTTTACCTGCTCGATAAGGAGGAGCTGCCATTAATCCATGACCTAAAGCTTGATCTTTGGGTGAATGATGAATTAAGGCAATCTGCCAACTCCAGCCAGCTGCTTTATAAACCAGCCGAGACGTTATCGGAGCTTTCAGAAGTGATGGATCTATCGCCAGGGGATCTGATTGTGACTGGAACTGGCGGCGGAGTGGCATTGAATCTTACACCGGAGGTAAATGAACTTGTTGCCAACCTGTCCATTTCCTATCAACAGAAACTAGATTTACTGGTGGAAAATCAATTAAAAAGTGAAAAATATTTAAAGGATGGCGATACCATTCGCTGTAAAATTAAAAGTGCAGATGGTGTAATCGATTTGGGAGAACAAATGAACAAAGTAGTTAGGAATAAAGAAAAAAGTCTGATTGATTCCAAATAGACCCTATATTCACACTGGGAATTTAAGAAATGGGTGAGATTATGAATAGTAATCTAGCTAATATATTGGAACAAAGCAGCCCAGATGATGGTAATAAAAAAATTCTGTCGACTACTAGTGCTTTTGGACTATTGCGGAAAGGAATCATCGAGAATTTAGGAATGAAGCGAGCAAAGGGATTTCTTCTCCGCTACGGTTGGAGCTTAGGTGCGACCGATGCAGAAGAAGCGATGAAAACCCTTTCCTCAATAGATGATCTCCTGAATCAGGCAGCGATCCTTCATATAAGAGCGGGGCAAATTAAGGATATGAAGTCTGAAAGAATCCTTGAAATGAGTGATTCAGAAACAATTAAATCGATTTTGGGAAAAGGAAAATGGATTGACTCGTTTGAAGCAAGTGAGCACCTTAAGCATCATGGTATATCTGACACTCCGGTTTGCCATACCTTGACAGGCTATGCAAGCGGTTATATGACATCAGTTTGCAAGCAGAGCGTCATTGTGAAGGAAATTAGCTGCATGGCTAAAGGGGATGCTGAATGCTGTTACGAAGCAATGCTCCAGGAGGACTGGGGAAGTGAAATTCAGGAGGAGCTAAAATTCTACAATGAATCAAATATTATTGAAGAATTAGAGTATACGTACGAGCAATTATTAGAGCAGCGAAATTATATCGAAAAGGTTTCAAAATTTCATAAGAAATTAACGGAAAGTGTATCGAATGGAAGCAATTTGCAGGATATTGCCGATACCACCTTTAAATTATTTAGAATTCCAATCTCGATAGAGGACCTAAGTTTTCAAAAAATAGCTTTCTCAGGGATGGACGAAGAAGAGTATTGTCGACTTAATAATGAATTGAAACTGAGCCTAATTCGAAAAAATAGGAAGAATAACAACATCCTTCCACTATTTAATGAAACCACTAAATTGCAAACAGAAAATCAAGAACGTCTTATAACACCAATCATTGTTCAAAGAAAGAACATTGGCTATTGCACCTTCATTTATCCAAAGAATACATTGAATAACGTGGAGAATAATATTATGTTTATCGAGCGGTTTGCCAATGCCGCTTCCTTATATCTCTTGAATGAAAAAACCAGTTTTGAAGCATTGGAAAAAATGAAAGGGTATTTTTTAGAGCAAATTATAAAAGGACAATATTCTTCTAAAGAGGAAATCATCAACCGCGGCCGGTATATGGGCATTGATCTGGAAAAACCATTTTATATTGCTGCAATTGACTATAAAGAGAGAGGAAAGGCAGCCAAAAATCAGATTGATCACTATGATCAGGTTTTAGAAACCATCGCAAAATATCTTGATATACAAGGATATAAAGTGTTAATTGGCCAGTATGAGGGTCAAATTATTATGCTGATTCCTGAAATGACTCAGCTAATACCGAAAATGGAAAAAATTTTAAAACATGTAGAAACTACCTATCCTTCCTATCAATATAAAATCGGCATCAGTGATAAATCAGAAGAAATTGAGTGTGTTGCAGATTACCTGGAAGAATCATTAATCGCATTGAGGCTTGCCACGGAAAAGAAAATAATCAGTTTTAAAGATTTAGGGATTGTTGGGGTATTAATTAATTCAAAAAATATCAGCGGCATCAAAAAAATTGCCAAACAAGAATTAGGACCGCTCTATCAGCAGAAAGATGCGAAGCAAAAAGAATTAATCAAAACACTTTATGTTTTTTTAGCAAATGGCGGGAAACTCCAGCAAACCATGGATGACCTTTCTTTGTCAATGAGTGGACTCATGTATCGGATTAATAAAATTGAAGCATTGATCAATAAAAATTTACGGGATTCTTCACAAAGCTATCAGCTTTTACTCATACTTGATTCTTTGCTGGCTTTAGGAGAGTTGGAGATATAGAAAAAAGGCAGTCCTAGCCTAGACTAGGATTGCTATTTTTTTGCCTTGTTTCGGGATAAAAACCAATAAAAAGTAACGAAAAACAGAAACCAATATAAACCACTTAAATATAGTGAAAATTTAAATAGCTTTTCCTCTAGAATAAATACATTGAATTTTCTAAAATTCATGTATGTAAGTGCTTTCAAACTATTTTAGGGGGAATTTATTTGAAACAAGCTTCATCTATTCATGCTCTTGAAAAAAGCACAGTTAAGAAAACGATGAAAAGAATCCTGCCATTTATTTTACTTCTTTATGTTGTTGCCTTCTTGGACAGGATTAATTTGGGTTTTGCAGCGTTACAGATGAATGCCGATTTGTCCCTAACAGCAGAAACATTTGGTTTATTGTCTGGTTTATTCTTTATCAGTTATTTTCTCTTTGAAGTTCCAAGTAACTTAATTTTGCACAAAGTGGGTGCCCGTCTGTGGATCGCCAGGATTATGATCACATGGGGAATTGTGGTTATATGTACTGGATTTATTCAATCTGCCTCACATTTATATATTTTACGCTTTTTACTTGGGGCAGCTGAGGCCGGTTTTGTTCCTGGGATTATTCTTTACTTAACCTATTGGTTCCGTGCCCGAGAGAGAGGAAAAGCAACGGCCCTATTTTTTGTAGCTTTGCCAGTAAGCGGTTTGATTGGAGCACCGTTGTCAACTTGGATTATGGATAATATCTCATGGAACGGTTTAGCTGGCTGGCGATGGATGTTTATTATGGAAGGGATTCCGGCTGTCATTTTAGGTATTGTCGTTTTGTTCTACTTGACGAACAAGCCTGCTAACGCCAAATGGTTAACGAAAGCTGAAAAAACATGGCTTGAGGGTGAATTAGAAAAGGAGCGACAGGTAAGCGCAAAAGTAAACAAAACTTCCTACACTGGTATGTTAAAGGATTCAAAACTATGGAAATTATCCCTATTTAATATTGCTGGTTTTATCGCGGTGAATGCCCTGTCCTATTGGATGCCAACGATTATTAAATCTTTATCTTCTTCTTCAACTACTAACCTACAAATCGGCTGGCTTGCGATGATTCCTTCAATTATTGCTATTCCTTCTATCCTTTTTACAGGCTGGAATGCCGATCGAACAAATTCACATAAACTGCACTTGGGCATTTGTGTATCAGTTGCAATGATTGGATTCATTGGTTGTTCTTTTGCAACTACCGTACCGTTAATGGTCTTAATGCTTTCGATTACTTCTGCAGGTTTATATGGCATTTCTGGTACCTTCTATGCCTATTTAACCTTCTTCTTTTCGGAATCAACTGCACCTGCCGGTATCGCATTAGTAAGCACTCTCTCCTCTTTAGGTGGTTTTGTTGGACCAATGATCATGGGGGTATTCAATTTTACACAAGCAATGTACATCATTGCAGCCTTCTTGCTAGTTAGTTTGATTACGCTCTTTAGCATAAAAATAGTGAAAAATGATCAGAAAGATGTAGGAGCATTGGAGATTCCAAATTAATATTCCTACTACTATTTCCAGTTGATGTTACCGGGTCTAAATAACCCGGTTTCATTCATTTTTTGGTAAAAACCAATAATAATTACCGAAAAAGTAGTTGGAATCAAATAGTTTTTTCTCTAGAAAGAGAATAGTGAATTTTCTAAAATTAAAGCATGTTAAAAATTTTTCATATAAGAAATGGAAAGGCTTTTAATATTCCAAAATAAGGAGGAACAAATCTAGTATGTCAAATATTACACAAAAATTAATTAAAACGAATAACTATGAAACCTATTTAAATCGATCGGGTGAAGGTAATTCCGAAACCATTTTATTCCTGCACGGTTCTGGACCTGGTGTGTTCGCCTGGGCCAATTGGCGGTACGCCTTAAATGATTGCAGTGAACAATATGATTGCCTGGCACCGGATCTGCTCGGCTTCGGAAATAGCAGTCACCCGAATCCAATTCCGAAGAATAGACAGGGATGGATGGATCATTGGGTCAATCAGTTGATTGAAATGTTAGATGTGCTTGGGATTCAAAAAGCCCATGTTGTAGGGAACTCATTAGGCTGCTCCATTGCACTTGAACTGCTTCTAGAACAACCGGAACGATTTGATAAGGTTGTACTGATGGGACCAGGTGGGACGCCTAATACAAAGCTTAGTACAGAGCTTGCCCGTGCAAAAGGTTTTTACGACAAACCATCCGAAAAGAAAATGCGTCAAATTATGAGCTGGTTTGTCTTTGATGATGAAAAACTGGCACCGGAAATTGAGGCTCTCGCACAGACTCGTTATGAAACAGCCATGCGCCCGGAAATCCATCTTTCCAACGAATCGATATTTGCAACAGCTGCAGTACCAGTGCCAGTCACGGCTCTTAAGCGAATCAAAAATCCAGTTTTACTCGTACATGGCCGAGATGACATGGTTTGCTCTGTGGAGTCCAGCTATTATCTATTATCCTACTTACCGAATGTCCAGCTGCATGTTTACGGACGAACCGGCCACTGGACACAAATTGAACAGAAAGATAGCTTTAATCTTTTAATTCAAAATTATTTTTCTAATAAACTCTAATGGGGGTAGGAAATATGTCGTTACCTGAGATTGCAAAGCTAGGCCACGTAGCACTTGTCACGCCGGATCTCGAAAAATCACTTTGGTTTTTCAGAGATGTGATTGGTTTGGAAGTAACAGAAGAAAAAAACGGAACCCACTATTTGCGTGCTTGGGGAGACTTTGAGCATCACTCCCTATCCTTAACAGCAGGTGATCGTGGTTATGTTGATCATATTGCCTGGAGGACAAAGCGGCCAGAAGATGTCGAAGGATTTGCCCAGCTGCTTGAAAAAGCGGGAACTGAAGTGAAGTGGATTGAAGCAGGTGAAGAGACGGGACAAGGCAGAGCGATCCGATTTAAGCTGCCAAGTCAGCATTCCTTTGAAATCTACTACGACGTTGAAAAACCAAAAGCAGATGAAAAAAGACGGTCGGTTTTGAAAAATCAAACTTACAAGGCTTGGGCCCGCGGCTGTTCTCCTAGAAGATTTGATCATGTGAACATCGCTACATCAATGGATGTTGGTGAAATAATTGATTACCTTGGAAGTCAATTAGGATTTAAACTACGTGAATATGTGAAGTACCATAATGAAATTACTGTTGCCGGCTGGATGAGTGTTACTCCTTTAGTTCACGATATCGCGGTCATTTCAAGACCACAAGCCAAAACGCCGAACCAGCTTCACCACATTTCTTACTGGTTAGATAATTCCCAAGATATTTTAAGGGCTGCCGATATATTAAAAGAAAACGGGATCAACTTTATTGGCCCTGGAAAGCATGGAGTTTCTCAAGCCTTCTATTTATATGTAATGGATCCAGGCAGTGGATGCCGTGTTGAATTGTTCAGCGGATCTTACCTTATTTTTGAACCAGATTGGGAACCTGTTGAATGGACCGAAGAGGATCACTCTATTGCCAACACCTATTGGGGTGATTCTGTTAGTGATAAGGAAATGAATAAGCCGACGATTGAAGCTTAAATAAAGTGCTGACTCAACACCTGATTGAGTCAGTTTTTTTAAAGAAAGGAAGAGATCTGTGACTGAAACGAAAACCTATGAAACAGACATTGTTGTCGTTGGAGCTGGGAATGCTGCCATGTGTGCAGCCATAGCAGCAGGGGAAAATGGCGCTTCGGTCATCGTACTAGAAAAGGCACCAGAGGCGGAGAAAGGCGGGAACAGCACCTATACACATGGTTCGATCCGGTTTGCCTATGACGGCAATGAGGACTTAAAACAAATCATGCCTGATCTTACAGTGGAAGATTTTGCGATTACCGACTTTGGATCCTACACGGAAGAGGAATTCTTTCATGATATGTGCCGGATGACGGATTACCGAACCGATCCGGAGCTGGCTTCGCTCCTAACTGGTAAGAGTTTGGAAACGATGAAATGGCTTGTGTCTCATAAGGTAAGATTTGTGCCGATTTATGGGCGCCAAGCCTTTAAAGTCGACGGTAAGTTCAAATTTTGGGGCGGCATGATTGCTGAATCGGTCGGTGGCGGTCCAGGTTTAGTCGACTCACTGCATGAGGAAGCAGCAAGGCTAGGTGTGCAAGTATTATTCAATTCCATGGCGACAGAGCTCATTCATGACGACGATGGGGTTCGCGGGGTTATTTTTAAACATAAAGGGAAAACGACGGAAGTCCATGCTAAAGCGGTGATTTTAGCTTCTGGAGGCTTTCATGCTAATCCTGAAATGCGGACGCGGTATTTAGGACCGAAATGGGACCTCGCACATGCAAGGGGAAGTCGCTATAACACTGGGCAAGGAATTCAAATGGCTCTAAATATTGGTGCTCTTGGCTACGGAAATTGGTCAGGATGCCACGCAGTCGGTGGAGACCGCTATTTACCAGAATTCACTGAAGGTTTCCAAAAGCTAAGCTATCCATTTGGAATTATGGTAAACGCTGATGGGAAACGATTTGTTGATGAAGGTGCAGACTTTCGCAACTATACGTACGCAAAATATGGCAAGCTGATTCTTGAACAGCCCGGCCAATTTGCCTGGCAGGTTTTTGATCAAAAGGTGTCTGGCCTATTGCGTGAAGAATATCGAGGCAAACAGGTCACAAAAGTAAAAGCCAATACATTAGAAGAATTGGCAGAGAAACTTGAAGGTGCTGATAAAGAAGGATTTTTACGGACGGTAAAGGAATACAATGAGGCTGTCACGAAAGAAATCCCCTTCAACCCTAATGAAAAGGATGGACGGTGTACAGAAGGATTAGCGGTTAAAAAATCCAACTGGGCCAATACCTTGGATGATGGACCATTTGAAGCCTATGCCGTTACATGCGGCATTACCTTTACTTTTGGCGGCTTGAAAATAAATTCGAACGGTGAAGTGCAGGACGTTTTATATCAATCGATTCCGGGATTATATGCGGCCGGTGAGCTGGTGGGCGGATTATTCTACTTTAATTATCCTGGCGGTGCCGGCTTAATGGCAGGGTCTGTTTTTGGAAAAATAGCTGGTGAAAATGCTTCATGTTACATTCAGCAGTGTAGATAAATAAAAAAGGGGTGCGAAATATGGTAAACAATGTTTTGGATGAAAACAAATCCGATTTGACCTTGTTATTAAAAGGGGCCGAAAAGGTTGGAAAAATTGCAGAATCGGAAGCGCTAGAAGCAGATGAAAACAAAACCGTTTCAAAAAATGTCATTGAAGCGATAAAAGAGGCTCGATTATCCAAGTTGTTACTGCCAAAAAAATACGGCGAGCCACAAGTAAAATTAGGAGAGTATTCCCAAATTATCCGCACGGTTGGAAAATATAATATATCTGCTGCATGGTTAACCTTTCTTTATTCCATTCATAATAGTTTAGTAGCTTATATGACGGAAGAGGGAGCAGAAGATGTAATGAATCAGGGAGGATTAATAGCAGATATTTTTGCTCCAATTGGGAAAGTGGAAAAGGATGGGGACGGTTACCGGATAACCGGCAAGTATAGTTTTGTAAGCGGTATTTTGTATAGTGACTGGGTGGCTCTTGCAGTGAAGATGAAAATGGATGACAGTGAAGAAACTGAACTATGCATGCTAAATATACCGATATCTGATGTGGAAATAGTGGAAAATTGGGATACGTTAGGACTTAGAGGTACAGGAAGCAACCAGGTAATTGTCGATAATGTTTATGTTCCAAAGCACCATCTAATACGGCTTACGGTTGCAGATCGTACAGGCAGACCGCCACAGGGGTATGATTCAGACTATCCTCTTTATGATGTTCCATTTTTCTCATCTTTTTGTGTCGGATTCCCAATGGTAGCATTGGGTGGTGCTGAGCGTTTACTGCAGGAATTTAAGAACCGAACGGAAAACCGGGTCCGAATGGGAGGAAATTCCGCTAAGGATTCCCGGCATCAGGGAGTATTGGCTGAATTAACAATTAAATATTACGAATCAGAAGGACTATTAGACAAATATATTTCTTTATTGGAAAACTATGAAATGGGAAAAGAAGATAAACGTGGTGAATTTGCAGCGATAAGGGCAAAGATTACGAAGAACGTATCGGACATTGCGGTAAAGGTTTTGTTGACACTAGGAGGATTTTCTATGTTTAAAGGAGATCCAATTGAAATGTTCGTACGCGATATTTTGGCAGTATGCACACATCGATCTAATCTTTACGAAGACTCGGTAGAAGCGTTTGGAAAGACACAATTTGGCTTCGATATATCGATTAATGGGTAATGAGGAAACAGCCGCATTAAAAAAACAACTATAAATTCTATAAGGAGGCGGCTGTATGGAAACCATTTATTTGAATCCTGATAATCTGACCTACTGGCAGCAAAAGGCAAAACCTAGCGTCATGGGTCTTGGATTTTTTGATGGGATTCATAACGGACACCGTGAAGTTATTCGAACAGCTCATCGGAAAGCCAAAGAAAAAAATCTACTCTTAACTGTCATGAGCTTCTTTCCACATCCCAAAACAGTTTTATCAAATGGAAAAACAAAGGTAGATTATCTCATGCCGCTTTCAGATAAAGAGAAGCTATTTTCTGAACTTGGTGTCGATATTTTTTATATTGTCGAATTTGACCGGGAATTCTCGTCGCTGTCGCCAGAAAAGTTTGCTGCTAAATACTTAAACGGTCTCGGTGTCATCCATGCGGTTGCCGGCTTTGATTATACCTATGGCTTTCGTGGTGCAGGGAATATGGATCGGTTGAAAAGTGATTCAGGGGGAATCCTCGAGGTCACGAAGGTCAATAAAGTCGAATGCAACGGTGAGAAGATCAGTTCAACCAGCATTCGTGAAAGGTTGTCAAAGGGAAACGTGGAGGATTTGCCTGCCTTTTTAGGCCGTCCCTATGAGGTCGGCTGTGAATGGGACGGCTCCACACTAAAGGCAAGTCCTTACTATACATTACCAGCCCTTGGCAGATATGCTGTCACGTTAAAAGAAGGATGCCAATCACAGGAAATGGAAGTGATTGTCATTGGGGAAAAGGAACTGATACCGCCCCTGGGTATTTCTGGAATACTGCCGAATAGTGATGCGACTATTTCAATTACATGGCACCAACGGATCAAGGAAGAAATGAAAGAGTCAATCAGTAGCGAAGAATGGTTTCACACCGCGAAATTCAATTTCGTCTGGAGTGGTTGAAATTGTAGAAAGACATATCCTATTTTTTATAAAAGGGGACTGTAAACAGTGAATAAGACAAAAGAGTTTCAAACGTTATTGAAAGAACTAGGTTCCTTTATTTTGCCTGGTGCTTATGATGCCATGTCAGCTAGATTAATAGAAGAAATCGGCTTTAAATCGATATACGCCACTGGGGCTGGAATTTCCAATGCCCAATTAGGGTGGGCAGATGTTGGTCTAACTTCATTAAAAGAAGTGGTTGATATCGTTACTCGAATGGCAGATGTCACGACGATTCCGATTGTCGTGGACGGGGACACAGGTTTTGGCAACGCCATTAATGTGATCCGGACCGTCCGTGAGTTTGAACGTGCAGGAGTGGCAGCCATTCAAATGGAAGACCAGGTTTCACCTAAGAAATGCGGTCATTTCAACGGCAAAGATGTGGTATCCAAAGGAGAAATGGTTGGGAAAATCAAGGCTGCTGTGGATACAAGACATGATTCAAACCTAGCCATCATTGCTCGCACAGATGCATTAGCTGTAAATGGCCTAGAAGATGCATTAGATCGGGCACATGCCTATAAAGAAGCCGGTGCCGACATCATTTTTGTGGAAGCACCGACAACAATTGAACAATTGAAGCAAATCACCAGTTCATTAAAAGGGATTCCTCAAATCATTAATCTTGTGGAAGGCGGTAAAACTCCGCTCATTTCTTTAAAGGAAGCTGAAGAGATTGGATTTAAAATCATGCTTTGCGCGAACACCGTCCTTCGTTCAGCCATCAAAGGAATCACGGAATCCTTAAAAATTTTAAAAGCAGAAGGGTCACAAGAAAATGTCCATAACTTGATCTGTACCTGGGAAGAAAGACAATCACTCTTTAAGCTCACTCAGATCAAAGAGTGGGAAGAAAAGTATTCAGAAAATCAAGCGGTAATGAAAAGATAAGATGAGTGGCTAAAAAGGAGGACGTTGACGTGGTAAAAGAAGTAGATTATGACATTGTAGTAATTGGCTGCGGAGTGGCCGGAACCTCAGCTGCGCTATCTGCCGCAGAAACTGCTAAAAATGCAAATAAAAACTTAAAAATTGCAATCCTAGAACGGGCTGATTATGACCATCGGGGAGGCAATTCAAGGTGGACAGCCTCCTATATGAGAATGAAAAATCTGGATGAGGTTGCCGACAATTTTGTGGAAGACATGATGGCTTTCTCAGACAACTATTCCGATCGGGAGTACATAGAAACTCTCGCACATGATGCTGGGAGCACACTCAGGTGGGTAAAGGAAAAAGGGGTGGAATTCGACTACTTGCCGACAATGTTTTTAACGGCATCAAGGCCGCGGTTGCTCCCGGTAGGCGGGGGACGTGCGATTGTTGATACTTTATCCCGCCGTGCAGGTGGACTTGGTGTAGAGATTATTTACGAAGCCACTGCCTGGAAATTATTGCTTGATGATGAAGGAGCAGTCAATGGACTTATGGTGCGCGTTAAGGGTGGGACTTCCCTCCAATTAAAAGTCGGTGCAGTTGTATTAGCGGCAGGAGGATTCCAAGGAAATCAGGAAATGATGGCCCAATATGTTGGCAAGGATGCCCATAAAATTCGAACAGTAGCTGAGGGTGGTTTGTTCAATAAAGGGGAAGCCATTCGGATGGCTATGGCAATTGGTTCAAAAACAGCTGGACAATTTGATTCATTCCACGCTGAACCGGTGGATCCGAGAAGTAAGCGGGAAGAGGCAGCCGTTATGACCTACCCTTACTTTATCTTGGTCGACCAAAATGGAAAGCGTTTTGTTGATGAGGGGGTGACCACTATCGACGAGCAATATGAAGAGGTTGCCCGCAAGATATTCTACGATCTCCCTGGTCACGTGGCATATATGATTGGCGATCAAAAGATGTATCAGATTCCAAATTATGAACGGGCAGTGGAAACGGATAAACCTGCGATTGTGGCAAAAACACTTGAAGAACTGGCTGAAAAGATTGGGGTGCCGGCTGATCAGCTGGCTGCCACTGTTAAAGAATATAATGCTGCGGTACAGCCGGGAGAATTTCATTGGGATAAAAAGGATGGAAAACAAGCTGTCGGGATCACACCGCCAAAATCCAATTGGGCGATTCCGATTGATAAGGCACCATTTATCGCTTACCCAATTGTCTGCTCCAATGTTTTTACAAATGGCGGGCTGGCAACTGACACGTTTGGCCGGGTCTTATCACAAGATGATGATGCAATTCCAGGATTATATGCGGTGGGTGAAACAGCGGGATTATATTACGGAAAATACCCGGGCGGAACATCTGTCCTTAGAGGTCTTGTGTTTGGCCGCCGGGCCGGTGAACATGCCGTATCATACGTAACGGATGCAAAGAAGCTTGAGGTTTAATCTTGGTGAAAGGCTTTCATGGAAAGGGTGTTCTTTTTGGAATTAAAAGAAAAGGTAGCCTTTGTAACAGGAGGCGGCAGAGGAATCGGCAGGGAAACATGTTTTCTTTTAGCGAAGCAAGGCGCGAAAATAGCTGTTTTTTCAAACAATCAATCTGAAAGTGATGAAACAGCAGATTACATTAATGGCGAACTTGGCGGGGAAGCCATTTCTCTCATTGGAGATGTTCGCAATGAAGATGATATTAATAGAGCAGTCCAAGAAACGCAAGAGAAATTGGGTCCCATCGATATCTTAATAAACAATGCTGGCGTGATGCTTCTAAAGCCGTTCCTTGAAACAACGGTGGAAGAATGGGATTTCGTTCAAGACATTAATATTCGCGGGGTATATTTATGTGCTAAGGCAGTTGTCCCGCAGATGAAAGAAAAGAGAGATGGAGTGATTATCAATCTCTCATCTATCTGGGGAACAAAAGGCGGACCGGATAGAAGTGCCTATATTGCTTCAAAATATGCTGTTATTGGATTCTCAAAAGCCTTGGGTGAAGAATTAAAGCCATACAAAATTAGAGTGAATGCGGTGTGTCCAGGTCCTGTTGACACCAAAATGATGGAGGATCTTGCACCGGAAGTGAATAAAGAAAATTGGTTACAGCCAATTGATCTGGCAAATGTAATTGTTGATTTATGTCTGCCAAAAATGAAAGCAGTAACCGCTGCGGCGATTGAAGCATTTGGTAACGGACGACCAGTAAATCTATAACAAGTTGAAAAGGGGATTTTAAAATGGAAAAGTTAACACCTGCAATTGAATCAAAAAATATCAGTCTAGCATTAGCTAATAAAATGCTAGAGGCCGCATTAGTTAAAGGGGAAGAACTAGGGATGCCGTTTAGTATTTCCATTGTGGACCGGGTTGGAAATTTAAAAGCGTTTGCCGCGATGGATGGCGCGCCAGTTTTAAGTTTAGAGATTGCGCAAAATAAAGCATTTTCTGCAGCGACCTATAACAGAGCAACACATGAATGGTACGACAGAATCAAGGATGATCCGCCGTTGCTGCATGGTATTGTCCACACACCTAGATTAATCATATTTGGCGGCGGCTATCCAATTAAAATTAATAACGAACTGATAGGTGGAGTAGGGGTCAGCGGTGGACACTATACACATGATATGCAGGTATGCCAGGCTGCCTTGGAAGTGTTAAATACATTAGAGTAAGAGGTGTATATACCGATGGAAACCTATGATTTAGTTATATTGGGCGGCGGCTTAGCGGGGATATGTGCTGCGGTCGAGGCAGGTGAGCAGGGGGCATACGTCCTTCTGCTTGAAAAGCAGGATACGCTTGGCGGCAGCACGGTTTTGAGCTCAGGTTATATGGCCTTTGCTGCGACAGATATGCAGGACGCGGCAGGCATCATCGATTCCACTGAATCCCTTTTAGCCGACATGATGGAAGTGGGCGGAGGAGTGAATGACCCTACGTTGGTAAGTACCTATGGCCGTCACCAGCATGAGACCTACTCATGGCTTGTTGATCATGGAATTGAGTTTAGGGCGCTTGAAGCGGTAAGCGGGCACAGTGTTCCAAGAGGGCACATTATCGACCCGCATCAAGCCATTCAGTCATTATATAGAATTGTTAAGATGCTTCCTAATGTAACCGTTCGTTTCAATGCCCCTGCAAAAAGAATGCTGAAGAACACAGAAGGCAGAATTGATCGCGTCCTATATGAGTTTGAAGGGGAGGAGCTTAGGGTTTTAGCCTCCAAAGGGGTCATTCTAGCATCCGGCGGTTTTGCGAAAAGCGAGGAGTTATTACAGCAATTTGCTCCCCAGTTAAATGGCGCATTACGGATTGGCGGTGCAGGTAATCAAGGGGATGGATTAAAGATGGCCTGGGAGCACGGTGCATGGGTTCAAGATCTTCCATATTTGAATGGAACTTTCGGTTTCCATCCCACTGCTTCTGGTGCGGTGAAGTCTCAAGGATTGGCTTTTTACAAGGGAGGAATTATCGTTAACCAGCTCGGGAAGCGGTTTGTCAACGAATCTATTTCCTATAAATTATTAGGTAAGGCCGCATTCGAGCAGCCTGATCAAATCACCTATCAGGTTTGGGACCAAACGGTAATGGACAAGAGTGTATTTGATGACCCGCTTTATGACCTGGAATTGCTTCGGCGCCGCCGGCTTCTATATGTGACTGACACATTAGAAGAATTGGCTGATTGTATTGATGTGCCATTGGAAGTGTTGGAAGAGACCATTTCAAGGTACAATCACGGGATTCAAACCGGGGAGGACCCTGATTTTGGCAGGAAGACCTTGACACATAACTATGGGAAGCCAACCCCGATTGAAAAAGCACCTTTTTATGCATTTGATTCAACAGTCGCCATGCTGGCAACCTATGCGGGCATAGCCGTGAATGCTGCAGGGCAGGTTGTGAATTCTTATAAGGAGCCAATTCTAGGATTGTATGCAGCTGGTGAAATAACCGGCGGATTCCATGGTGCTGGTTATATGACAGGAAGCTCGTTAGGGAAAGCGGTCGTATTTGGCCGGCTTGCTGTTCTAGCTGCTTTAGCTGAATTAACCGTATAATCATAGTTTCGCAAATAAAATGTGTTGTTTCGCCAATAAAACCTGTACTTTCGCAAATAAATGAAGTACTTTCGCAAATAAACAGCCTAGTTTCGCAAATAAACTCCATTTCTTCGAGAAATAAATTACTTTTTTTTAAAATTGTAGTAGTTTTCACATTAATACGGCGAATGGATTGATAAATATTACGAGTATTTTTTAAAAAATATCAAAATGGGGGTTGTATAGATGAAAATCTGGCATCAAAGTCTTACTACGATTGATCAGGTCCCGCAATACCGTGATGCGATTATAAATCACGTAAACCGGATCGCCCGTCCTGACGTAGAGGTTGTTTTACACGGGATGACAGAGGAAACGTACCCAACTCATTATCCCGGAATATTTATCACTCATGCCTACTTGCAAAACCTGCATCGCGAACAGTTTGTCCGGGCGGCTCTTACGGCTGAAGCGGCAGGCTACGATGCGATGTTCATTGCGACTATTCCAGACGTTGGACTTTTAGAGGCACGAACACTGGTGGATATTCCCGTAGTAGGCTATGGGCAAGCTTCCTTTCATATGGCCTCCATGCTCGGCGATTGTATTGGTGTCGTCAATTTCTTAGCACCACTGGCAGATGAACTCCGGCAAAATGCTGCCCGCTATGGACTTGGTGCCAAATTAGGACCGATCGTTCAAACCGAAGCAGGATTTGACACAGTTTTAGCAGGATTTAACGATCCTGAGCCTGTCATTGATTCGTTTAAGAAGGCTGCTAAAAAGGCTATTTCCGAAGGGGCGGATGTTATTGTCCCTGGTGAAGGTCCGATGAATGTATTCTTAGCCACTCATGGCATTTCAAGGATTGGGGATGTACCAATCGTTGATTCGTTCGGAGCAGGAATTAAAATGTGTGAGTCGCTGGCAGATTTGCGGAGAGTGTCCGGGGTATATATGACTAGACGGGGCTATTTCAATGCAAAACCACCTGCTGATGCAGTTGCACGACTAAGGGAAATGTACGGACTAGAGCCGAATCCAGACCCCAAAAATGATCGCGGCCTATCTGCTCATGCTGTGGAAAAATAATTTTCAGATTCCAGTATAACTAATAGAATGAGGTGAACTAGAGATGCATATCGTTGTATGCCTAAAACATGTCCTCGATCCGGAGATTACACCACGGTATTTTCAGATTGATCCCGAGACTAACCGCCCTGAGAATGGTGATGCCGATATGGTACTGGATTCCTTTGCTGAAAATGCGCTTGAACTTGCCATTCAAATGAGGGATAAAACACCGGGAGCTACGGTAACAGCTCTTTGCCTTGGTGATGAGACCTCTGAGGAAGTGCTGCGCAGAGCCTTCGCTTTTACAGCAAATGCCGCTGTTCGTATCTGGGATGAGGAGTGGGAAGATCTTGATGGTCAAGCTGTGGGTCATATCCTTGCCCAAACAATCAAGACTCTTGGCGGGGCAGAGCTAGTGTTGACTGGATATCAAGCAAGCGATATTGAAGAGGGCTTAGTGGGTCCGGTTTTAGCGGAAGAGCTTTCTATCCCTTGTGTGACACTCGTCTCAGATCTTGAACTGGACGGAGAAAATGTTAAGGCTTCTTGTGAGGCCGAGGGTGGTTACACCGTGGTAAGCGTCCCTTCTCCTGCTGTTTTTACCATTATCAGCTCCGAGACAAATGTTCCTAGGCTGCCAAAGGTCAAAGATATTAGACTTGCCAGAAGTAAGCCAATTACACAGTTTGAAAGTGATGATCTCAATTTAGATAGTGAACGGTGTCAACCTGGAGCAAAACTTGTGAGAGCCTATGTTCAAAATAGGGAAGTGAATTGCGAAGTATTGCCTGGCATTGAGGGTGCTGAACTTGCAGGAGAGTTGGCTGATAAGCTCCTGGCACTGAAGATTTTATAGGGGGAGTCAACATGTCAAATATTCTTGTTTTTGCACATCAACAGGGAGAGTCCTTGACACCGGGCGGCAGAGAGGCGCTGGCATTTGGCTCCCGCCTAGCGAGTGCCAATGATGCTGAGGTTCGTGCCGTCTTACTTGGTTCAAGTTCTGAAAAGAGTGCCAAGGAAGCAATTGCCTGTGGAGCGAGCATTGCTTATACTGTTTCTAATCCGTTACTCGATGAATACGATGTTGACCTTTACGTAAATTGCCTACACAAGGTGTTTCAACAGTCAAGTGCCGATGTGCTAATAATTTCCTTTGATAGAATGGGGAAAGATCTAGTCGGACGGCTGGCTACCCGTATAAGCGCATCTGCCATTACAGAGGTAGTCGATTTCAGAACCGAAGGCGAAGAACAGACTTGGATTCGGCCAATTTATGGTGATAAAGCATATGGGGAATATAAAACAACTCGTCCTAAAGTTGTTGTTGGCATTCGCCAAAAGAGCCAAGAATTGCCGTCATTAGATGAGAATCACATTGGGGAAATCATTCCGCTAGACTTCGCTGCTTCTGAAGACATGATTGTGACCAGGCTGGTTGTCAAAATTCAGGCGGCTTTGTCTGGAATCCGACTTGAGGATGCTCGTATCATCATCTCCGGTGGACGCGGTCTTGGAGGTCCCGAAGGTTTTACTGAACTGCAAACTCTAGCAAACTTGCTTGGAGGAACGGTTGGTGCTTCACGGGCAGCATGTGACGCCGGATGGGTTCCGTCAAACCTACAGGTAGGGCAGACTGGTGCCGTAGTCGCTCCAGATCTATATATTGCCGTTGGAATTTCCGGCGCCAGTCAACACCTAGCTGGTATCACAAGTGCAAAAACCGTTATTGCCATTAATACAGATCCCGAAGCACCCATTTTTAAACGGGCCAATATTGGTGTAATCGCTGACTACAAGACAGTGATCCCCGCATTAACGGAAAAGCTGAAAAAGGTGCTTGTGTAGAAAAATGAACGATTGAAGGCATTATTAAAAAAACAAGGAAAGGGGCCCAAAATAAATGGGTTACTTTCCTTGTTTATTTTCTGAAGATTTTGATACTATTAAAATATGATTTAGAGTCTTGGTAAGTATGATTGCTGGAAAGGGGTTATAAAATTGGTTGTAAACCTTGAAAACGTCTCTTTAAGACGAGAAGGAAAGTGGATTTTACAAGATGTTCATTGGCAGATTGAAAAAGGTGAAAACTGGGTGCTGTTTGGCTTAAACGGTTCCGGGAAAACAGCCATCTTAAATTTGGTGAATGCGTACTACTTCCCGACAAAAGGGAAAATAGAAGTTATGGGTATGGAGTTCGGGAAAACGTATCTAGGAGAAAAGCTTCGAAAGCAGATTGGGTTTGTTTCTTCCTCGCTACAAGAGAAATTTTATCCTAGTGATAATTCATTTGAAGTCGTCTTAAGTGGTGCCTTTGCGTCCATTGGACTTTACGAAACCCCGACAGATCAAATGAGAAAGAAGGCCATTACACTGCTTGAAGACCTTGGATGTTTAGAGTATGCTAACCGAAATTATGAAACATTGTCACAAGGAGAAAAACAACGTGTTCTAATTGCTCGTGCATTGATGTCAGACCCTGCCCTGCTCATTCTCGATGAGCCAACAAATGGATTAGATTTTATAGCACGCGAGCAGCTGTTAGAATCAATTGATCGAATTGCGAAAAGTCCAAGTGCACCAACGATGATTTATGTGACACATCATGTTGAAGAAATATTACCGGTTTTCGATAAAACATTATTACTGAAAGAGGGACAAGTTTTTGCAAAGGGAAATACTGCAGCAATGATATCGAGTGAACAGCTGACCCCATTCCTTGGTCTTCCAGTTCATGTTATTTGGGAAAATGAACGACCACTTCTATCTAAATTGCAAACAAAAGTGCAGTATTAATGAGAGATTAAATCCAAAAAGGACCTCAAAATGAGGTCCTTTTTGGATGGTGCCTGACACCAAAACCACTTCTTGCAACTTACATATAGTAGGGAAGCAGTTAATGGTGCCTGACACCAAAACTACTTCTTGCAACTTATATATAGTGGGGAACCAGTAAATGGTGCCTGACACCGTCTATGAGATTCCGGCTATGAATGGGATTTTTCTAGGGCTAGTTTTAGGCCAAAGCCGAGTAGGGCAATGCCGGTTATTGCTTGGACTGCCTTTTGGGTTGCTGGTTTTTTCATAAATGCGCTGATTTGATTGATTAAATAAACATAAGAGATGACCCAGATAGCAGTTAACAAGGTATAGGATATGCCCATGATAAGAAACGGTACAAAGGTATTAGTCCCTGAATCCACGAATTGCGGCAAAAAGGTTAAAAAGAAGATGGCAACCTTAGGGTTAAGGAGATTAGTAAGAAAACCTTGGCGAAAACATGTTGTATGACCGTACTTATTTTCAGTGTTTGTTTCCTTACTTGCGGCTGCTTCATTGTTCTTCAAGGACCATAATGTTTTAAAGCCGATGTAAATTAAATAAATCGCACCAGCATATTTGAAAACAGAAAATAATAAGGCAGATTTCACAATAATGGCGGAAAGTCCGATGACTGCAGCAAAAGTATGGATCAAGAGAGCGCAAAGTGTACCCAAAAGGGTTTTAATGCCACCAGATCTGCCCACTGTTAAGGTATTTTTTGTAGTCATTGCCGTATCCGGGCCAGGTAAAATAATGAGAAGAATACACATCAGGATAAATAAGGAATAATGCTGCAAACGAACAGCCCCTTTCAGATTATTCTTAAGATTTTGTTGTTATTAATTTATCATAATTGGAAGCATCCGTGTACATAAAGAGAGTTTTTTAACAAAATAAACATGATAATAGGTATAATGGAATGGAGTTTGTAAAGGGGTGAACATGGATTTTGAAATTTATTAAAGGGCTTCTTATCGCTGCTGTCCTACTGTTTATGTTTGCGATGGGGATTGCAGCACCGATCTCGTTCATCGGTATGGTTATTTTTATCATAGGATTGTTTCTTAAAAGGCAATATCGTAATAGAAATAGTAGATTTGCAAAATCAGGATGGATCATTGCAGTGGGATTAATTTCTTCCATTGTATTAGCCACGGTATTCTTCGAACCAACCGAAGAAATGAAAGACGTAGGCCAAGCGAAAGTAGCTTCCGTAAATAAAGAAACGAAGGTAGAAGCTGCAAAACAGGCAAAAGAAAAGGCGGATGCTGAGGCAAAAGCTAAGGCAGATGAAAATAGATTAGCGGAAGAAAAAGCAAATGCTGAAAAGGAAGAACAGGTAAAACAAGCAGCCGCACAATCTTTACAAGAAGAATTAGCGAAAAGTATGGGGTTAGAACTTATTACGGTTGGACGGGTTGTGGATGGCGATACAATCGTCGCCTCTGATGGAAGAAAAATCCGATTGGTAGGCGTAAATACACCTGAATCGACCACAAAGCACGAGGAATATGGAAAAGAAGCGAGCAATTATACAATCTCAAAGCTGAATGGCAAACAGGTGTGGATTCAAAAAGATGTTTCCGAAACGGACAGGTACAGCCGGTTGCTTAGAATCGTTTGGTTAAGCGTACCGACAAATGATATGGATGAAAATGAAATTCGTGCGAAAATGTACAATGCTGACCTGGTGTTAAATGGCTACGCTGAACCATCCACCTATCCACCTGATGTGAAATACAGCAAATACTTTGTAAAATTTGCGAGAGAAGCAAGGGAAGCAAATAAGGGTTTATGGGCATTTGGTGAACAAGGAACAACGAAGGGTGATTTAGACTCTTCGCAAAATAATAGTTCTTCATCGGGGGGAAATACGTCTGGCGGTTCAACATCAAGCGGTGAATCTTCCGAAACCGGTAAAGAATCCTTCAAAAATTGCACGGAAATGAGAAAAGTATATCCAGACGGTGTACCTTCGACACATCCCGCATACGAATCAAGGCATGACCGCGATAAAGATAACTGGGCATGTGAATAAATCATAGATACATTCAAAAAATGGTTCATGACAATCTCATGAACTATTTTTTTTGAACAGCCAAAAGTGCACTACTTCACAGATAAAACATTTACTTAGGTTTATAGTGTTAAGTAGTTGTTAACTTTGCAAAATGGTTGAAAGGTTGGTCATTACATGAAAAAGATACCTGTTATTATCCTAAGTCTGATACTTGTTATTGTTGTCGCCGGTTGTGGGGCATCAAATAATTTGAACGTGAAACTTTCAACACCCAAAACGTTTACCCCGGATAAACCATACGTAATGCAAATTAAAATTGAAGACAAGAAGGGACATCCTGTTAAAGGTGCCAAAGTAAGTGCTCATTTGAATATGAAAAATATGGACCATGGAACCATCCCCGTTACGGCTGAAGACATTGGTGAAGGAAAATATATCGGAACAACTGATTTACCAATGAATGGCGACTGGGTGGCCACTATCATAGTGGAAAACGACGGTGAAAAATATGAGGAAGAAAAGCAGTTTTCGGTTGAGGTAAAAACGGCAGAAAATGCCCATAAGGTTACAAAGGATGTCACACTCCCAGATTTCAACTTAATAGATGAAAATGGGAACCAAGTGTCAAAACAGGACCTCTTGGGAAAAACAGTGGTGATGACCTTCACCTATGGTAACTGTATCGATCCCAATGCCTGTCCGATTTTATTAGGGAACTTTAGTAATCTGCAGCAAGATATTAAAACAAAAGGGGGCAAATCAGAAAACCTATTACTTGTTTCCGTTTCGCTTGACCCGGAAAACGATACACCTGAAGCAATGAAAGCACATGCACAGAAAATGAATTTTGATATGTCCTATTTAAAAATGCTGACCGGAGACAAAAGTGAAATACAAATATTAGCCGATACACTTGGCGAACATTTTGAAAAAACAGGGACAGAAGTGTTACATGATAACAAAACCTTTATTTTTAATAAGGATGTGAAGTTGACCCATGAATTCATGGGCAGTTTTATTGACCGAGGTGAATTGCTGCATGTTTTAACAGGAGAATAGGGAAAAAGACCGCTAACGAATGATAAAAATAGCGGTCTTTTTATAATTGAAAAAAATTGTACCGTCAACACTGTGTTTGATATACTTTTATCAAATACAAAGAATAAGAGGTATATACTTTGAGAAAGTCAAAATTGCAATTCTGGCTCATTCAAATTTTACTAATCTTCACCATCATTTTTGTCTCCACAAAAATTTCGTTTTTGTTTGTACCGATTGGTGTCTTCTTCACCACTATTTTCTTCCCGATTCTCATTACGGGATTCCTATTTTTCCTGCTGAATCCGGTTGTGAATTTTCTCGCACGGCGGAAGGTGCCAAGACTAGTCGCCATCCTGATCATTTATGTTGTATTTGCCGGGATCCTAGTACTTGCCATTGGAAATTTGGTGCCCGCTATTACCAAGCAGGTAACGGCTCTTGCTAATGAGATCCCAGTATATGCTGACAAGACAATGAAGTTTTTTAACAATTTTGCACATTCCTCGGATTTCAAACGGTTCATGAATGCGCAAAGCGACTTGATTGATACGGTCCAAAAGAAACTTATTCAGTTTGCAAATACGCTACCTAACAGGATTACTGGTGCTATTGGGAATATATTTGGTATCATCGCCAATATTGCGATAATACTAGTCACCGTGCCCTTTTTATTATTTTACATGTTCAAGGACGGGCACAATTTTCCGAAGGCTGTCGCAAAGTTCATACCTTCAGAGTACAGGCAGGAAGGTCTGGCAATTTTAAAAGAAACTGGCGAAACGCTTTCGGCCTATATTCAAGGACAGGTAACTGTGGCCTTGGCTGTGGGAACTCTATCATTTATTGGCTATTTAATTATTGACATGCCCTATGCATTGGTACTGGCTATGATTGTGGCCTTCACTAACATAATTCCATATGTTGGACCGATTTTAGGAGGGGCTCCTGCAGTGCTGATTGCTCTTTTCGATTCTCCGACAAAAGCACTTCTTGTAGTGGTAGTAATTTTAATCGCCCAGCAAATTGAAGGAAATCTTTTATCACCGCTAATTCTTGGCAAAACCCTTGATACCCATCCAGCAACCATCATCATTATTTTGCTTGCCGCAGGAAACCTTGCCGGTGTGCTCGGAATGGTATTAGCTGTTCCAACCTACGCTGTATCAAAAACGATTGTAGTGAATGTGGTAAAATTTTTACGTGCGAGAAAGAGGGCAAGTAATCCGATTGAGGAAACTTAAGATATTTCGTTTGTCTTTTATAGTAATTTTCAGAAAAATAGATTGACACTGTTTAATGAAAAATGATATAAACACAATAAGATTTTAATAAATAAAAGCGTTAAAGTTAAAATAATTTAAATAAAAAAGGAAAAACAGGAGGGATTACATCTTGGGACAGCACTGCAAAATCTTAGACTGTACCATTCGTGATGGTGGTTTGGTTAATAATTGGGATTTCAGTATCGAATTTGTTCAAGACTTATATAATGGCCTTAGTGCAGCAGGTGTTGAATACATGGAGATTGGATACAAAAATTCTCCAAAGCTGCTTAATGCAACAGAACCTAATCCATGGAGATTTCTTGACGATAACTTCTTGAAAGAAATTATTCCTGAGAAAAAGTTTACGAAGCTATCAGCTTTAGTAGATATTGGCCGTGTGGATCCAAATGACATTCTGCCACGTGAACAAAGTGTCTTAGATATGATTCGTGTAGCATGTTACATCCGCGAAGTGGACAAAGGCTTGGAACTTGTACAAATGTTTCATGATTTAGGGTATGAGACTTCCCTAAACATTATGGCTTTATCAAGTGTACCTGAAACGAAGCTTATTGAAGCATTTGAATTGGTACGAAATAGTCCTGTAGATGTGGTCTATATCGTGGATTCATTTGGAAGTTTAGATCCCGCAGATATTGAGCATCAAGTGAAAAAGTTTAAAGAAATGATTCCAAATAAACAGCTTGGGATTCATACGCATAACAACATGCAGTTAGCGTTCGCCAATACACTAGCTGCGATGAAAAACGGAGTAACTTTCCTAGATTCTTCTGTTTACGGTATGGGTCGTGCGGCCGGTAACTGTCACACAGAACTTCTCGTTAGCTACATCCAAAAAACAAGCTATGAGCTCAAGCCAGTTCTAGGTATTATTGAAAAACATATGCTTGAAATGCGTCAAAACTGGGAATGGGGCTATATCATTCCATACATGATTTCAGGTGTACTTAATGAACATCCGCGTGTGGCTATGGCATACCGTGATAGCGCAGATCGTGATAAATTCGTCGATTTTTATGATAAGGTAACATCACCTGAAGTTGCATTGGCAACAGCAGCAAAATAGATGGGATTTACTAGAAAAAAAGACCCCCATTATTAACTGTTATGGTTAATGAAGGGGGTCTTTTTTTGGAAAATAAAACATGATTACGAAATAATAAATCCCGATAAGTGCAGTAATGCTACAGATGACATGAAGTCATATACTTTTAGACAGACCAGCTGTGGGTGGCGATACAAGTCAGATCCTTTTAAAAGCTTCTAATTTGCGTTTTAAGCCATTTTGACTAAAACTATATATAGTTGGAAATCGGTGTTTTTTAAGAACGTGTCTTAGGAATTTCTCTAAACCACATAATTTTTATTTTTGGAGGGAACAACATGGAAGTTTTTACAAAATATTTAGCAGGTATCGATAACCCTGACCACCGCGACCGAACAGAGGGAATTTTGGCGTGGGTTGCTAATAAATTCCCAAATTTAGAACCGCAAATCAAGTGGAATACGCCAATGTTTTCTGACCACGGCACATTTATCGTCGGCTTTTCCACAGCGAAGCATCATTTGAGCGTTTCACCCGAAGAAGTAGGCATTGCGCACTTTGCAGATGACATTGTACAAGCTGGCTATAGCGCTACCAAAGGCTTGTTTCGAATTCCGTGGAATGAGCCGGTAAATTACGAATTGCTTGAGAAAATGATTGAATTTAATATTCAGGATAAAGCAGAGTATACGAATTTTTGGCGGAAATGAAAAAATGGAAAGCCCTAAGAAAGCCTGTGAGGCCTTCTTAGGGCTTTTCAATATTAAGATTGCTTGTATTAACCTAGTTTTGCTAGGTTTTAGGCAATCTTTTTTTTTTTGGCCTTAAAACAAAGGCGTGACAATTAATCGAGGAACCTTTAAAAGTACACCACTATTCTTTATAGGCGGGAAGGTTAATGATAAAAGTGGATGGTTGAATTTTTGAAGAATTGGATGGTTTTTAATTGGTGTCCATCTATTATACTATTAAGTAGATTTATTACTGATAAGACCGATAAAGAAAATACTTGTTTGGTCTGGGTTCAAGGATTAACTTATAATTAATTTTTCGTCATAAGAGGTGTTACATGGAGATTTTAACGACTTTGGTATTCTTAGTCATTATCATAGCAGTTATTTCAACATTATTAATAGCTGGAAAAGGAGACGAAAATTATAGCAGCTCCACAAAAAGAAACACTACAAATTTGACTTTGATTTATGCTATTTCTATTCCACTCATTTTATTTGCTCTTGGAATCTTTATTGTGTTTTTTAGCTAATTGTCTACCAAAAACCTATTGTCGTAATGACGATAGGTTTTTTAAAATGGGAAAGGTACGCCTGATAAAAAATATAAAAAGTGCGATAATAATTTAATACCACTAATTAACATAAAAAGGGATGTAGTAAATGGATTGGAAACCGGATCGAACCGCAAAAAAAGCTATATATAAGCAACTTGCAGAATATATCGAAAATGGAATTGCAGATGGAACGTTTCCTCCTGATAAACCATTACCTTCTGAAAGAACATTAGCTAAAGAACTTACCATTAACAGAAGTACAGTCATTGCCGCATATGACGAGTTGGAATCAAATGGACTGATTCATAGAAATAGGGGTAGCGGGACCACAATAAGCAAGGATATATGGGGAATTACCAAGAAACGTATTCCAAGTTGGAACAGGTATATAGAGGCAGGCTCGTTTTTACCTAATCTACCTGTAATGCAAAGGATTCGAAAAGAAGCAGTTGAACATAAAATGATTAATTTGGCTAGCGGAGAGCTATCGGAAGACCTCTTTCCTATAAAGTACTTACGGGAGATTACCTCGACTAGATCGTTTTTTGGAAGCTTAGGATATGATCATCCACTGGGTAATGAAGTATTAAGGAATACGATTACAAAGCATGTTAAACAATGTCGAAGAATTGAAACAAATCCGTCATCTATCTTAATTACATCCGGGGCACAACAAGCGTTGCATTTGGTTGTTCAATGCCTGCTAAAACCAGGAGATGCTGTTGCTTTGGAAGATCCATCCTATTCTTATAATCTTCCGATATTTAAATCGGCAGGAATCAAAACCCACTTCTTACAAGTAGATAAAGATGGTGTAAATCCAGATGATTTGCTGTTGTTACATAAAAAACATCGAATTAGAATGATTTTTTTGAATCCGGCATTTCAAAATCCAACAGGTACTTTGCTGCAAAAAGAAAAGTATAAAGCAATTTTAGATATATCTTCTGAACATGGGATTCCTGTGGTGGAAGACGATCCATATAGTCTAATATCTTTTACAGATGAAGAGGTCTCTACACTAAAATCGATGGATGTCCACGGAAATGTCTTATACATTAGCTCTTTATCGAAAATCGTTGCTTCGGGGTTAAGAATTGGCTGGATTATTGGACCGGCACCGGTAATTGAAAGATTAGCCGATGCGAAGCAACAAATTGACTTCGGTCATGCTATTTTAAATCAATGGATTGCGAATGATTTTTTAGAATCGGAAAATTTCCATTCTCATATCAAAAGATTGGTAAAAGAACTGGAGAGTCGAAGGAATCAAATTGTCACCAGCCTTAAGTTTTATTTAAAGGATCAAGTTGAATTTTCCATTCCTCAAGGAGGAATTCATATTTGGTGCAGGGTAAAAAAAGACTATAATGAAATGCAATTGCTGGAAGAGTCAATGAAAAGAGGAGTCATTTTTGTTCCAGGTTCAACAATGGGATCTAAAAAGGGGTTTGTCCGTTTTACTTTTGCAAGGGAAGATGAACCATCCATTCATGAAGGTATCAAAAGGTTTGCCGAAGCACTTAATTCCCTTTAATACTTTATAGCAAGTTCTTAGATAACAGCAAGCGGTCATTAGAAATGATCATCTGCGGTAGTTTTAATATTTACCCACAGGAAATGGAATGTATTGAATAGGATGAATCAAAACTACCGCTCCGCCATCCAGATTGAGTTGCAAAAGAAGCCACGTCAATTAACATGGCTTCTTTTAATCGGTTAATCATGGGCGTGGCTTCAGGAAATCAAGCCTCTACTGAATGTTTGAATTCCAGCCCAACCTGCTAATATCTTTTCCAATAGTTACTTGCGATTTCCAATACCATTTTACCATTGGCTTTGCTGCTTACAATCTGGGTATGTGCTTTGGCCGCTTCTTCCAACGGCAGAATTATTCCTACGAAAGGTTGAAGTCCCCCGTTAATCAGTGCAGCTTCAACAGCAACTAAACTTTCATTATATTCGTCTAATGGTGCATTCCATACGGCCATACCGAAGATATCGACTTCTTTGGCTATTATCAGGCGGGGATTGAAATCCAATGATCCGCGGTTGCCCACTACGACTACCCGGCCAAACTTGTTGATCAGCTTTAAGTCTTCTTCCAGATTTACATTGGCCAGCATCTCAATGATGACATCAACGCCTGCACCGTTCGTAATGGGAGGGATTGCCTTCAAATAATCAGCTTGATTGTGGTTAAGGACGGCATCGGCACCGTATTTTCTTACCTATTCCATATTTTCTTCAGTGCCGGCAGTTCCAATTACTTGTGCGCCAACATATTTTGCCAGTTGTATAGCCAAGGTACCTACACCACCGGAAGCACCATGGATCAATATCGTTTCACCTGGTTTTAAATGCGCCCGATGAAAAAGTGCACGATAGGCAGCAGTGACAGGGATACCAAGTGCTGCACCTTGTTCAAAGCTTAACGATTCCGGCAATTTATGCACGGCGCACACGAAACTTCATCTAATCCTAAATCAGCCCCAATTACAAGATATAAATTCTGTACAAATTGTTTTCGGTGCTCCGACAAAAGTGTTCAAGTTATCATCATTTAATTCAGTACCAACATTATTCGCCCTAGGAGTATATACTTTCCATATATCAATCCATTGAGGGCTGACTGTAACTTCATTTCTTTCAACATACCCTACTATTTGTCCTTTTCCGTAACGAGAAGTTCTCGAAGATGAATGTCATTCTTTACCACTAAGGACTACCCATTGTTTACTTGCTTCCGGTTTAGCAGTGATTGACCATCCAAACTGTGACATATCTCGCCTTGATTCGATTCCTCCAGAGATCTGGAAAAAAGCTATAGAGGTATTCCATAAGGATATAGCTGCCGCGATCGAAGTAGAAGAACTAGTAAAACAAAAGACCATCGTAGCAGGGGCTGACCCTTTTACAGTCACGTTGATTGACATTGAAGAAGTACCGGTAGCTTATGTTCCTTCCTAAGTCGTCCGAATTAAGGCCAAAGCGGCCGGGACCCTGCTAGTATCTGTCACATTTTGATATTAAAAAAACCCTTGCGATTGATATTATCCCTTTTGTGTAGACAGTATGAAAAAAACCCATACTGGCTAACACAGGAGGGATTTATTTTGGCTAAAAAAGGACAAAAATTCATAAACTATTCAGTTGAGTTCAAACTTATGGCAGTAAAAAAATATATTGAGGAAGATATGAGCTACACTGGTATCGCAAAGGAACTTGGAGTATATGACCATAAATACATTAGTCGTTGGGTAAATAATTATAACGAATTAGGCTTAGATGGACTTAAAGATCGTCGGGGTAGTTCGCAGTCCCCTTTTAAGGGCAGACCAAGTTCTAAGCCACTTTCGTTAGAAGAGGAAAATCAGAAGTTAAAAATGGAGAATGAGTTTTTAAAAAAATTACATGCTTTTCAAAGGAGGTGAAGAAAAAGGACAAGCAAATGTTGTTTAAAATAATAGAAGACCTATCTAACCAGTATCCTGTACTGCAGCTCTGTGAACTTGCTGGAGTGTCTAAAGGCGGATATTACAAATGGTTAAAAAGAAAAGATATTATAACCTCTAAACAACGTGAAGATGAATATATCAAAGGCTTGATACTTGAATGTTATAACGAAGTGAATGGAATATATGGCTATTATCGTATAAAAATATGGCTCTTCCGTAAATATGGCATAAGGGTTAATCACAAAAGAGTTTATCGACTAATGAAGGAACTTGGAATTAAGGCGAAAATTAGACAGAAAAAGGGCAATTACAAGAAAGGTTCTGAAAATATTGTTGTTCCAAACATTCTGAATCGTGATTTTAATGCGACAGAATTGAATCAAAAATGGACTACAGATATTACTTACTTAATGTTTAACCAAAAACGATTATACCTATCTGTTATAAAGGATCTATACAATAATGAAATTGTAGCTTATAAGATCAGTAAATCTAATGATTTAAAATTGGTTTCTGATACAGTAAAAGAGGCATAAAAAAGCAAGATACGAAAGGGGTCACTCTCCACAGTGACCTAGGTTTCCAATACACATCCCGCCAATACCATAAACTTCTTAAAAAGCATAAGATTATTCCTAGTATGTCCAGAAAAGGAAACTGTTTAGACAATGCCAGTATGGAAAACTTCTTTGGGCATTTAAAATCAGAAGTCATGTACCTTCATTCGTTTAAAATAGATGAGGAAGTAATTGAGGCAATTAATCGATATATTTATTTTTATAATCATAATCGTTACCAGAAAAGATTAAGCAATCTTAGTCCTGTGGAATACAGAGTGACCAAGATTGCTTAGAAGACAAATGGATTAAATTGTCTCCTTCTTCAGCTTACAGACCATTCAGTTGATTGAGGGGGTGCTGTCAAGTGCTTTCCTTGACAGTGCACCCTCAATCAACTACCCTGTAAGCTGCTGAAGAAGGGTGGTTATTTTTATTACTGTCTACTTGACAGGGATATGTTCAGATTGCAGGGATTTTTTAGCGTCACGGGGAGGAATTTAACCTCCGACCTACAGTTTCAGGAAAAGATGTCTCTTAAACCTCTCTATGCAAAAGTGTCACATTGTAATTTCTTCTTTCCTATCCAAGCCATGATCAATGTCAAAAGAGGAAGAATGATCAGAAAGGTATATGCGTATGACGGCCAAACCCGATCTAAAAAATCCATCACAAAAACGATATTTGTATATGAAGTTAAAACAGTGACAATTAAAAAAATGGCTACAGGTACAGTCATAAATTCATAGGATTTAAATCGAAGCAGTTGACTTGTTCCAAGTAAAGTTGCATAAAATGTTATAATTAATTTAAAGGTGATTGTAATAAACCAGAGACCGCCGATTATGACCTCGACACGTTCAAAAAAGTTTGCTATATTAACTTTCTTTGCAAGTGAAAAGCTTGGGTAAATGTTTTCGGCGGTTAACCCCGGACCTAATACCAAAATGCATAAAAGCATGATAATAATCAGTACAACGCCAGAAAATGTATATCCAAAGTAAAAGGCTTTAGCTGTTTTTTGGGACTTTATCACGAATGGATAAAGCATCATCATAACCACAAACTCTTGAAGGCTTGTAAAAGGGAATGCAGCTTTCAAAACGGGAAGGAAACCGTTTTCTAGGACGGGTTGGATTTTTCTTAATTCAATTTGAGGGACCAGCATAAGCACCAACAGTCCGAACATAAATATCACCCATGGGAAAAAAATTTCTGCTCCACGGGCGATTACTACCAGTCCTAAACGAGTGGCAAAAATGACCACCACAAGTAAAGAAGCCATAATAAAATCGATTGGCGTTTCTGGTAGCACCTCTGTCGTCAAAAAATTGCCAATATCTCCGAGCAATCCTACACATAATACGAAAAAAAAAGAGATATAAAAGAAAGAAAAGATCTTCCCAACCCATTTACCGAAAACAAGCTCGTTTACCTCAATGAGTGTTTTTTGAGGGAAGCGGTTGGCTAATGCTATATAGATCGCAAGTTGGAACACCCCAAGAGCAAAGCCGATAATGGATGATATCCATGCATCCTGTTTCGCATCAGCGGCAAGCGATGCTGGTGCGATCAAGATGGATGTGCCTACACCAAAAAAGATGACTAGGACCGTAAATTGATGTACACCGATTGTATGATTTAGTTTCACGAAGATTAAGCCCCTTCCACTTGCGCATCTTCCCTCTTATTTTAATGTTAATCCAATCCGTTCATAGAATTCTTGAATCAGTTTTAACAGATTCGGGATAGGAATAATCATCTTTTGTAAAACATAAAGGGTAATGGAGAAAACGATGAGAAAGCTGAACATTATTGCTTCCTTGATTTGTCTTTGTTTTATCAACTTAGGTAGTTCAAGCAATACAGTGAGGATTCCAACAGCAATGGATGTAATGATGAACCACATTAGACTCACTTCCTTAATCTTGATCGGACGGATTGGTTAATTGTTCCGATTCGTTGAATTTTAACATCAACGTTTACGTCAACACTCAGGTCAGAATACCTTGAATCCCAGTTTTGTTTCCATCGTTTCCACTTTTTAGGATGACCCCTGCGAAGAACATCACCGAAACCGAAAATATCCGTTTTATACTCAGTCTGCGACTCACGTACCGCATCAAGGATCATCTCCTTAATTTTACTCTCTGTCATTGTTTCTATCTTTGGTATGGAAGAAGGATCTGAAATATCGATATTGCAAGACAGATCTCCAATATTACCTTCGGCGTATATATCTATGTGAATCGATGGATCACCACTCTGTGTCAATGCCCCTTTAATCTTCGATCTTGAGCTAATTATCTCTACGTCCATATCACCGTTTTGGCAATTGATCTTTTCCACTGTACTTTTAACGTTTCCTTGGGTGTAATTATATCCTTTGCTTTCATTTTCATTCAGCCATCCCACCAACTTGTCTCTTTTAAAAACTGCTAGACCATTATATTTCAGGGTGGTTGGAACTTGGGAAACTTTAATGTTATCTAGATCTTTTCCTTTATTGTTTGAACCTTTTATCATGACACCGGTTAAAATCGGACTTTTTCCTTCACTAGACAAGTCGTCAATTAACATATCAAGAGTCACTCTACTTGTGGATGCCCACGATTCTTCAGCCTTTTCGAGAGACTCATATAATTTGGAAGCAGGGATTTTTTCTTGAGGCGTCAAGACATTCAAAATATTCTCTGCTCTTTCGTCCTTGGCAATTACGATGAAGTAATCCGTTCTAAATTCGTGATCTCTCGATAAAAAATCTAGTAAATCAATAACCCCTTTTTTTGATAACTGTTCACCGATTACCACCATGCGGAGGTGCGAGAAATACACCTTTCGATTTACCTCTAATGTTAATTCTCGAATTGATTCGAATATGGAACGCCCTTGAATACGATACGTGGTTACGGGCGATCTGCCTGATCCTCCAGAATCCGTTGTCGCAATTTCTGTTGGATTGACTAGTTGAACAGAGACGACAATTTGTCCATCCTCCGCCTCATCTAGTCCTAGTGCCACCGCAATTGATAATTCATTTAACTCCCTGCGATTCCAGCATCCGGTAAGAAGAATAAGCAGGGTAAAAATCAAAATCCATTTCCCTAGCTTTTCACCCATGGGAAAGCCCCCTTTATTTAGGATCCTGTTCATTCTTCATGGATGATTTTTTGTTAGCTTTTGCAGCTTCCATATTTGAATCGACTCTAATGTAATTTCGATTTTTGTTAAAATGGGGTCTTGTCACCATTAACCAGCGGGGCACTCGAAGGATGACATCTTTTTGATCTTTTATATGGAATGGTGCAAAAGCACTCATATATGGAAGCCCAAACGACTGAAGGCTGCATAAATGGAAGACGATAATGAACAACCCAAGCAGGATGCCAAAAATGCCTAAGGAAGCAGCCAGCCACATGATAAAAAATCTAAGCATACGGAATGAAGTGGACATACTATAAGATGGAATCGCGAAATTAGAAATGGCTGTTAATGAAACGATAATCACCATTGCAGGGGATACAAGTCCTGCTTGGACAGCAGATTGTCCGATCACAAGTGTTCCCACGATTGAGATGGCAGATCCAACTGTTCTTGGCATTCGAACACTTGCTTCCCTTAATAGTTCAAAAATCAGTTCCATCATTGTCGCCTCAATAAATGCTGGAAACGGAACTCCTTCTCGGGCAGCAGCCAAGCTGAGCAGAAGCTTAGGAGGAAGTATTTCCTGATGGTAATTTGTAATCGCAATGTAAAGCGCAGGAGCCAGCAGTGTAATCCCTAAGCTGCCATAACGGACCATACGAATAAACGTGGCAAAATCCCAATTTTGATAGTAATCCTCTGAAGCCTGTAAAAATTGTACAAACACAGCAGGCGCAATGAGGGCAGTTGGGGTCCCATCGACGAGAATGGCAACTCTTCCTTCTAATATTTCCGCTGAGATCACATCAGGCCTTTCCGAGTTATAGATTAATGGAAATACTGTGATTGTCCTATCGGTTATCATTTCTTGTATATAACCGCTTTCTAAGATGCTGTCGATATCGATTGCCTTCAACCGATTCAAGACCTCATCAACAATCTTTGGGTTAGCAATGTCACGTATATACATGATTGCAACATCAGTTTTGGTAGCTCTGCCGATTTGCAATGTTTCCATCCATAAATTTGGGTTTTTAATTCTTTTACGCAATAGGGATGTGTTCGTCCTTAAGGTTTCAGTGAAACCATCTCTCGGTCCCCGGACGACCGGTTCACTGATAGGCTCCTCAATGCTTCTCTCCTTCCATTGTCTGGTACTTGCAACAAACGCTTGCTCTAATCCCTGAAACAAGATCACCGTGTCTCCCGAAACAATTGCTGTTAAAAGCAAGTCGAGGTCGCTCTCCTTTTTTACTGATCCAACAGGAACGACAAGCCGATTCATAAATTTTTCGACATCGAACGGTGTATTAAGAATTTGTAGATAAGTATGTTCATTCAACAGCTTTAAAAAAGATTCGAGCACAGATTTGGAATCGGATATACCATCGATATACAAAATAGCTGCATGCTGTGTCTCTCTCTCGCCTATTTCGAATTTTCTAACTACTAGATCCGTACTGTTTCCAAACTTTCGGACGATCCAATCAACATTTGCTTCCAATTGATTGTGCAGTATCTTTTTTTTTTGCCCATTTAAGTTAGCAGTTTGAGAATGTTGATTGGGGTTACCAAGCAACTTTCGTAGCCACCATTTTCGAATATATTCCATTTGAAGAAAACCTCCACAACAAATACAAAAGATGTAAGTTATTATCCAGTATTAGAATTACCGTTTCTTCGTATATTATGTATCTGCTTTTTCTTTCCCAACATTTAGGTGTAATGCTATGAACGAGCCGATCTTAAAACAGTTTTCTTAGTCAAATGTAATCCTTATAAAAATCAGGGGTTTAATAAAAGGGAATGACCCAGTTTAGGATCATTCCTTGCATTTATTTTAATCGTACTATTCAGAATCTTTTTCTGAATTTACTTTTTCCCCTGAATGCCAGCCCCAAAAAAATCCCCAGGGGTCTCTCCTTGGAAAATGGTCTTCCTTTCGATCATCCTTAGTTTCTATGTGTTTTACTTCATTAATTTTAACATTTTCTGCATTTGCAATTTCAACATTTTTTGGCATGAATGATTAAGTTGTCTACATGGAATTTCTTTATCCTTTTCTCGGACATCCCAACACATCAAAGACCGACGGTCAAAAGTATTCAAACAATACTGAAGAACAATAACAAGAATGATGCTTAGCAAGAATTGAAACGGAAAACAAAAATCAGCAAAAATAATTATGGCTTTACTCGTGGAGCTTCTTATTACGGGGGAACGGATAAATGATGAATGAACAAACATTAAGTAAATTAATCGAAATGAAATTGAGCGGTATGGCGGAAGCCTATAAGGAACAAGCATTGAATTATGAAACCTTACCACGCAATGAATTATTTAAAATGTAAAGATGGTTATTCGAGATTTATCACCAAGTTGCCCGAAAAGGTTGAGGATAGAATTAATCGTAAACAACAGGAGGAGAAAGCAGTATGTCTAAGCAAATAACCATCTACTGGTGTGACTTTTGTGGTTCCGAGTTTGCTGCCTTTGTACAGTTTCCCGAAGACATTATGCCATATTGTGTTAATTGTTGTAATGATGAGGATATAACACTGAAAGGATATACAGAAATTATTGGCTCATAGTCGCACAGACTACGAGCCTTTGGTGGTAAAAGGGAGGATGATTCTATTGTTCAGTAGTCATTGTTCCTTTGAATTGCTAGGTTACTCTACTAATGAATATTGTATTATGGTTTTAAAATGAATTTAATGCATTCATCTTCATGATTATAAAACTTATTATATGCTTCACTTGCCTGGTCAAGAGGAACTTTATGAGTAATAATTTCCGTTGGGTCGAACTCGCCTTTTGTGATCTTTTCGAACAACATAGGCATAAAGTGGATAACTGGTGCTTGTCCCATTTTTATCGTTACATTTCTTTCCCATATATCCCCAAGAGGAAACTGGTTGTATTTGGAGCCGTAAACTCCTGTTAACTGCATCGTTCCAAATTTTCGCACGGCATCCATACCGATTTTAATTGGGCTTATTGTTCCACCAATTAGCTTCATTTTTTGCTCAATTGCTTCAATAGGTGTTTTTTTTCCATCCATTCCAACTGCATCAATGATAACATCTGCTCCACCTTGAGTAATTTCTTTTATATATAAACCAATATCCTTTTGTTTGGTCAAATCAAATATTTCAACATTGTTCATTTTTTTTGCATGGTTTAGTCTGTAAGGGAGTTGATCAATCGCAATGACACGTTTAGCTCCTTTCATCCAAGCAAATTTTTGTGCCATTAACCCAACAGGACCACAACCGAGGACTACTACCGTATCACCATTTTTCACACCTGAATTATCCACGCTCCAATAGGCAGTCGGAAGGACATCAGACATAAACAATAATGCTTCATCTTCCAGTTCACAAGATTCTGGTACAACAAATGGGATAAAATTCGCGTATGGTACACGCAATAATTCAGCTTGACCTCCAAGATAATTCCCATATCGTTCAGTAAATCCGAAATATCCGCCTGTGTCTACATGTGGATTGCGGTTAGAGCTATCGCATTGGCTTTCCATTTCATTTTCACAGTAAAAACAGTATCCACAAGCAATATTGAAAGGTAATACTACTCGGTCTCCTTTTTTCACTTTTGTTACTTCGGATCCTACTTCTTCAACTATTCCCATTGGTTCATGACCGACAACATAGTCTTTTTCAGCTTTAATTGCTCCTTGATATATATGAAGATCAGAGCCACATATGGCTGTTGAGGTAATACGGACAATTATATCATCGTTTTTTTCAATAGCCGGATCTGGTACCTCTTTAACTTGCATATTCATTGCACTTTGAAAGGTAACTGCTTTCATAAATAAACCTCCTAGAAATAAAATACACTACCTAGTATGTTTATATATCTACCTTTAAATTCTTAGTTTGAATCAGATTTAAAATTATTCTAATAATACATGTACATTGAAAAAGTGGATCATGACGGTGGCTTATTACCTTAAAACATTTTTTGACGTCCAGTGATGGGCGTTTTTTGTTTGTGTAATAAGTCGAAGGGATTTTTGAACTCAAAATAATTTTGCATTAATTTTGCATCTGTAAAAATAAAAAATCCCCCAATCGCTTATGTACCAACGATTTGAGGGATTATACATTACGTCCCAAAGAGGATTCGAACCTCCGACCTACAGTTTAGGAAACTGTTGCTCTATCCTGCTGAGCTATTGGGACAAGAAAACTATAAAAATTAATCAAGCTCACACAATAAGATAATCCCGTCCTGATCTCAGAAAGAATAATCAAGAAGTGTTTCGATCAGTACGCTGAAGAAAATTCATTGAAGTATATTCGAGCGTGCTGAGCTATTGGGACACTTATCCAATTGAATGGAACGTTTATTATTATAATTAGTTTATCGAGAAAGGTCAATAAAAAGATGTAATTATTGGATTGGTAAGTTTCTTGACACTTCTTTTTTTATTGCAGCCTTTTCCCGGAAAATGACCCATACGATTAAGCTCAGACCAATTAATAAGCCTTCCATCGATAAAATATACCAAGGGTAGGGCCCAAGAACATCCAGCAAACTTGCGCTGTCAGGTTTGTGAATTAGGAACATATAATTTCCACCCACAAGCTTATTGATAAACATAATAATCGGCATTAATACATTTAAAAAGACAAATAATTTTAGGACAGACCAAATGGTTGGCCGGTAGCCCTTTGCCCAAGTAAAATAAAGCGGCACCCAGATAATCATTAAATGGGTATAAAAGAAGTGAAAAAATCGAAAATGTGGGAAGTCATAATTTAGTAATGGAGTAATCAATGCCTGGGATGCTCCCAGTAATGCGGTAAATAATAAAATCTCATATATAATTTTTTTCCTTGTGAGTAATAAAATTATGGTTAAAATCAGGCTGATGCTGCACAATTCCAGAGGAATGGCATGACTAACATTCCAGCTGCCATTAAGCATCATCCAAAAATGATAAGTTGTTTCTGCCATTAGTAACGATATCGCAACCCCAATTTCCGCAGCTCGCCATTTCTCATCTTTTAATTTCTCTCTATAGAAAAATAGTAAAGCCGAAACTACTAAACAGATGGATATAATAACAAAGTGACTGATGGAAAACATTTCAAAATCATAGTTTTTGTAACTGCGTCCAAACCAGCCCATACATTCACCATCCTTTGTTAAATCTTAACATGCTTTGAATGTTGGTTAAATCAGAATATTTCGTGGTTTATTGGCAAAAACATGAGGATGTCCACAATTGTCGACATCCTCATCCCTATATTACTTATTTTCAATTACTTCACTAATAAATCCCTTTAATTTGGAAGATATTCGACGAGTGCCCGAGACCTTTGTTATGTGATATAATAGTTTGTCGAAGATATTCGAAATGAATTTAACAGTGGAGGTCATTATGGCTGCTTATACGCCGATGATACAGCAATATTTAACCGTTAAGGCAGACTATCAAGATGCCTTTTTATTTTTTCGCTTAGGTGATTTTTATGAAATGTTTTTTGAGGATGCCGTAAAAGCATCACAAGAATTAGAGATAACCTTAACAAGCCGCGATGGTGGTTCAGAGGATCGGATTCCGATGTGCGGTGTTCCCTACCATGCCGCGCCGAACTATATTGAACAGCTTGTTTCAAAAGGATACAAAGTGGCGATTTGTGAGCAAATGGAAGACGCAAAACAAACAAAAGGCATGGTGAAACGCGAAGTTGTCCAATTGATCACACCGGGAACAGTGATGGATGGCAAGGGGTTAAACGATAAAGAGAACAACTATATTGCCTCGATTACATTATTTGACGATCAAACCTACGGATTTGCTTATAACGACATTTCAACTGGTGAAAGTCGTGTAACCCTGCTTTCAAGTAATTTTGATGATGTATTAAATGAACTGTCGGTTTTAAGTGCTAAAGAAGTAGTTGTCGCAAGCAGCTTTGACGGTGATCTTCAAAAGAAAATGCGCGAACGTGATGTCCTAGCGATTTCGTTTGAGGATAATAGTTCGATAGATATGAACTTTTCCCATCTGATCGAAGATCTGAATCAAGATAAATTAAAGCAAACAACAGCAAGGCTGTTTAACTATTTATACCGGTCGCAGAAAAGAAGTCTTGACCATCTCCAACCGGTTACGACCTATCAAATTCATCAATATATGAAAATTGATTATTATTCAAAGCGCAATCTGGAATTAACCGAGACGATCCGTTCTAAAGGGAAAAAAGGATCATTATTATGGCTTATGGATGAGACGATGACAGCCATGGGTGGACGGATGTTAAAGCACTGGATTGACCGGCCGTTAATCAATCAGGCTGAAATTGAGCATCGTCAAACTATTGTTGAAGTCTTATTAAGTCATTATTTTGAGCGTCAGGAGCTTCGGGAAAAATTAAAAGAAGTGTACGATTTAGAGCGATTAGCAGGACGTGTTGCTTTTGGCAATGTCAATGCCCGCGATTTAATGCAATTAAAGCGCTCCTTAATGCAGGTGCCATTTTTAAAAGAAATCCTCGGAAATATGGAGAATGCACATGTGAGCCAAATCGCGGAGCAGCTGGATCCATGCGAAGAGATCACCGATTTGTTGGAGCAGGCGATTGTGGAAAATCCCCCGTTATCCTTAAAAGAGGGGAATATGATTCGGGACGGCTACAATGCCCAGCTTGATCAATACCGTGATGCCAGTCGCAACGGAAAGACATGGATTGCCCAGTTGGAGCGGGAAGAACGCGAAAAAACCGGAATAAAGTCATTGAAGGTGGGTTATAACCGCGTATTTGGCTACTATATTGAAGTCACACGGGCAAACCTGCATCTTTTGCAAGAAGGGCAGTATGAACGCAAGCAAACCTTAACAAATGCCGAACGTTTTATTACCCCTGCCTTAAAGGAAAAAGAGGCGTTAATTTTACAAGCGGAAGAAAAATGTGGTGAACTGGAATACGATTTGTTTACCGAAATTCGCGAGATTGTGAAGGAACAGATCCCAAGATTACAGGCATTGGCGAAATCGGTCAGTGAGCTTGATGTACTGCAATGTTTTGCTCAAGTAAGTGAGGAGCGCCGCTATGTGAAACCGCAATTTTCGGCTGAAAGAAGAGTTGTGGTGAAGGATGGCCGTCATCCAGTAGTTGAAAAAGTATTAAACGCCCAGGAATATGTTCCAAATGACTGCCAAATGGACAGTGATCGTGAAGTATTGTTAATAACAGGACCAAATATGTCTGGTAAAAGTACGTACATGCGCCAAATTGCACTGACTGCGATTTTGGCACAAATCGGCTGTTATGTACCGGCATCAGAAGCAGTACTGCCACTATTTGACCAGGTATTTACCCGAATTGGGGCAGCGGATGATTTAATTTCCGGACAGAGTACGTTCATGGTCGAAATGCTCGAAGCTAAAAATGCGATAACCAATGCAACGCAAAACAGTTTGATATTGTTTGACGAAATCGGCCGTGGAACGTCGACTTACGACGGGATGGCGCTGGCACAGGCAATTATTGAATATATCCATGAGAGGATTGGGGCGAAAACGTTATTTTCAACCCATTACCATGAGTTGACCGTTTTGGATGAAGAGCTTCAGAAGTTAAAAAATATTCATGTCAGCGCAATTGAACATAATGGCAAGGTCGTTTTCCTTCATAAAATTAAAGAAGGGCCTGCCGATAAGAGCTATGGGATCCATGTGGCCCAGCTTGCGGAGCTGCCTGCAGAATTAATCAGCAGAGCGAATGAAATTTTAACAGCGTTAGAACAGCCTGAAGTACAGACGGTGCCGGCAGAAACGGCTCCAGTTATTGTGGAACAGCCTGCACAGCTGTCATTCTTTGATGAACCGAAAGAACCGAAAAAACACGAATCGACTTCTAAAGAAAAACGAGTGTTGGAGAAAATAAAAGAATTAGATTTATTAGATGTAACCCCGCTGCAGGCAATTAACATGTTGTACGAGCTCCAGAAAAAGTTAAAGTAAGGGGTGAAGGCGAATGGGAAAAATAATCCAATTAGATGATGCGCTGTCTAACAAAATAGCGGCGGGAGAAGTCGTTGAACGCCCCGCCTCTGTTGTAAAAGAGCTTGTAGAAAATGCAATCGATGCCGGCAGTACAGTGATTGAAATTGAAGTGGAGGAGGCGGGGCTCGCTAAAATTCGCATTACCGATAACGGCAACGGAATTGACGAAGAGGACGTGTTAATCGCCTTTCAACGCCATGCCACTTCAAAAATCAAAAACGAAAATGACTTGTTTCGCATCCGTACTCTTGGATTTCGCGGTGAAGCACTGCCGAGTATCGCTTCGGTTTCACGGCTTGAAATGAAGACCTCTACCGGGGAAGGTGCCGGAAATCGAGTGGTCATTGAAGGCGGGAAAGTAGAAGTTTTTGAGAAAGCTTCTGCAAGACGGGGTACGGATATAACGATTACCGATTTATTTTACAATACGCCAGCACGCTTGAAGTATATGAAAACGATTCACACAGAGCTTGGAAATATTACCGATGTTGTCAACCGGCTTTCCCTATCGCATCCTGAGGTTGCGTTCCGTTTAATCCATAATGAGCGGAAGCTGCTGCAAACGACAGGGAACGGCGATGTTCGTCAGGTGCTGGCAGCGATATATGGGCTGGCGATTGCTAAGCAACTTGTTCCAATCACTGGCCAGTCGCTTGATTATAAAATCAGCGGCTTTGCTTCAATGCCCGAGATCACAAGGGCGTCAAGAAACTATATTTCAACCATGATTAATGGTCGATTTATCAAAAACTATCCGTTAGCCAAGGCGATACAGGAAGGCTACCATACCTTGCTGCCGATTGGCAGGTTTCCGATTGTGCTTCTAAATATTGAAATGGATCCGCTTCTGGTAGATGTAAATGTGCACCCATCGAAAATGGAGGTTCGGATTAGTAAAGAAGCAGAACTGGATGAGCTTGTGACAACAATCATCAAAGATACCTTTAAATCCAAGATCTTAATTCCGACTGCTTATACTCCTGTGAAAAAAGAAGATGCGAAATCTGAACAGACTTCGTTAACGCTTGATGAAGGAACATCAACTAATAAAGAAGTTCATAGGGAATGGTCAGTTCCTGCACAAACTGTTCAGGAAACTAGGACATTCCCGGTTTCACCATTTGTAGGTACTCCTGATAGAATGGAGACGCGTGATGAAACAGTTGCTTGGGTACCAACAAAGCCATTTTTTGAATCAGATGAACAAGTCAACGAATCCATTGACGATTCACTAGGACATAAGCAAATAATAGAGTCAACTGGCGATCAATCTGAAAGCAGAATCCCTCGTCTATATCCGATCGGGCAAATGCACGGGACCTATATATTTGCCCAGAATGAAAATGGCTTATATATCATCGACCAGCACGCGGCACAGGAACGGCTGAAATATGAGTATTTTCGGGAAAAGGTGGGACAGGTTCAGTCCGAATTGCAGGAAATGCTCGTCCCGATTACCTTCGAATATTCAACAGATGAGTATGTGAAAATAACGGAGAATCTTAGTGAGCTCGAAGTGGTTGGTGTGTTTCTTGAGGAATTCGGCTTGAATAGTTTTATTGTCCGATCTCATCCGCAATGGTTCCCGAAAGGGGATGAAAAGCAAATCATTGAAGACATGATTGAACAGCTTTTATCGATGAAAAAAGTCGATATCAAAAAACTTCGAGAAGAAGCAGCCATCATGATGAGCTGTAAAGCATCGATTAAAGCGAACCGCCATTTGCGAAATGATGAAATCCAAGCACTGCTGGATGATTTGCGGAAGGCATCTGATCCGTTTACCTGTCCGCATGGGAGACCAATCATTGTCCATTATTCGGTTTATGAAATGGAGAAGATGTTTAAACGGGTAATGTAGGTTATTGTGACCGTGAACCGGAAAATAGAGGTAGAACGGTAACAAAGAAGAGGTTATTGTGACCAAACACCAGGAATTAGAGGAAAAACGGTAACAAAAAATTGTAAACAAAGAGGCTGAAGGGGGGTTTGCCCTTCAGCCTCTTCTTTTTTATAGGCTGTTTTCGTAAAGAATGTTGTTATTAACCACGGTTACTCCAAAAAAAGTCACTAATATGGTGTGAAATTACACATATTAGCAAGTTAATATGATATATCGGCGATTTTTTTAAGTTTATCGGCGAATCTACGATTTTATCGGCGAATCTAAAATAGCAACAAACTTTTAGAAAAGAGCATTTTTTATGTTTGAATTTTATCCTATTTCATAGCTGCTTGCAGCTTACCCATGTATTGAAGAGCCATACCAGTTCCTACTGCCACGGACTCTAGTGGGTTTGTTGCGAGTGCAACAGGAACAAAGATTTCCTCACTAAGCCATGCCTCCATACCATTTAATAATGCACCACCGCCAGTCAGAATAACTCCGCGGTCAACAATATCGCCGCTAAGTTCCGCGGGACAATCCTCTAACGTAGCACGGACTGCTTCTAAAATATGCAGAAGGGATTCTCTAATCGCATTCCGAGTCTCGTATGATGATAGTGTAATTGTTTTTGGTAAACCAGTGACAAGGTCACGGCCGCGGACTTCCTTGGTAAATTCCTCATGGTCAATTAGCGCATACCCAATTTCCATTTTGATATTTTCAGCAGTTCGTTCACCAATTAACACATTGTATTCTTTCCGAACATATTGAATAATATCGTCATCCAGGCGATCACCACCAACTTTGATCGAGTGGCAGGCTACAACGCCGCCAAAGGAAATAATGGCAACCTCTGTATTTCCGCCGCCGATGTCGACAACCACATTGGCAACCGGTTCATCAACAGGTAAACCGGCCCCAATAGCTGCAGCAACTGGTTCCTCAATCAATGAGATTTTTTTAGCACCGGCATTTCTGACCGCATCTTGAATGGCTCTTCGATCCACACTAGTGGAACCAGATGGGATACAGACGACCACATTTGGTTTACGAAGGGCAAACCCCATTTTTTTAGAGGCTTTTCGTATCACGTGCTTGAGCATTTCGGTTGTAACATCAAAGTCAGCAATGACTCCGTCTTTTAAAGGGCGGATCGCGACAATTTTTTCAGGCGTCTTTCCGATCATTTCTTTCGCTTCAAGCCCTACAGCTACTACATTTTTTGTTTCTGTATCGATGACCACCACGGATGGCTCATTAAGAACGATTCCTTTGTTTTTACTATACACCAATATATTTGCTGTTCCTAAGTCAATTCCAATATCATATGTTGAAAGCATTTCTTCACCTTATTCCTTATTTATTAGTCATGAAACACTACGAATAAGCCTACCACGAATGTGGGGGTGAAAAGCTATTTGTAAATGAACCGTTATCGTTTTGTAAAGATACATGAAATATTTTTCATCTTTGGTACAAAAATGGATATAATAAAATCATTCGTCAAAATGCATAGAAAACAATTTTTTTGTATATACTTGTTTGATGTTCAACTGCTATTCAAATTTATGTTACGATAGAGATGTGGAAGTGAAAATCCTTCATTGAAAATGGAATAAGGCAGTGTGAAAATATTGGATTCAAAACAAAAATTATTGGTTATTATTGGCCCGACCGCAGTAGGAAAAACAAAATTAAGTATCGAAATGGCCAAACGTTATAATGGTGAAATCATTAGCGGGGATTCGATGCAAATTTATCGTGGAATGGATATCGGGACAGCAAAAATCACAGAAAAAGAAATGGAAGGGATTCCCCACCATTTAATCGATATCAAGGAGCCATCAGAAAATTTTTCCGTTGCTGAATTTCAACATCTTGTTCGGGATAGAATAAATGAGATTGCCAAAAAGGAAAAGCTGCCCATTATAGTCGGCGGGACAGGGTTGTATATTCAGTCTGTCATTTATGATTATCAATTTTCCGATGTTCCGGGTGATGTGTCCTTTCGTCTTAAGCTAGAGGAAAGGGTAAAAGAAATAGGAAATGAAGCACTGTATAAAGAATTAATTGAGGTTGATCCGGAAAGTGCTGCACAAATACATCCGAATAATGTTAGAAGGGTCATTCGTGCACTGGAAATATTTCATCTGACTGGGAAGACGATGAAAGACTACCAAAGTACACAACAGCCAGACCTTCTGTACAATACAGCACTAATCGGCTTAACAATGGAACGGGTGAATCTTTACCAGCGCATTAATTCCCGGGTAGATATAATGATGAACGAAGGCCTTTTAGCCGAGGTAAAGGGCTTGTATGAACAAGGCATACGTGATTGTCAGTCCATTCAAGCGATCGGCTACAAAGAAATTTATGACTATATTGATGGCAGGGTGACGCTGGACGAAGCTGTAGAAATTTTAAAACAAAATTCAAGAAGATATGCCAAAAGGCAATTGACTTGGTTTCGGAACAAAATGGATGTACAATGGTTTGATATGACAGATGTGAATAATTTCTCAAAAAAAATAGCGGAAATTTCACATTATGTTGAAGGAAAGCTACAAGTAAAATCGAATACATATTAGTAGAGATTAAAGAGGAGGATATACTAATGAAAACAGCGATTAATATTCAAGACCAATTTTTAAACCAGTGCCGGAAAGACAACACCCACGTAACGGTGTTCCTTCTAAACGGTTTTCAATTACGAGGCCAAATTAAGGGCTTTGATAATTTTACAGTTCTTTTTGAATCAGAGGGGAAACAGCAATTGGTATTTAAACATGCCATTTCAACCTTTGCACCACAAAGAAATGTTCAACTTGAGTTGGATGCACAATAAAATCCTTTTATCTAAAATGAGCCCATTAACCGTGGGCTCGTTTTTTTTATTGAAAAAAATTCTTTTAATGAAAGTCTTGGGTCGTGAATACACATAGAATGTGGGATTATGCCTAACCTAATACACTTCTGAGTAGCTTAAATCTTGCTACCTTACGTATACTGTTTGCAGAATGAGAGGTGATAGCTTTGGATCAACCATTTCGAATGAAAAGTAACGGTCAAATAAGAGTTGTACTCAATTCCCAAAAAGGAAAAACAGTAACAAAAGAGTTACCTGACTTTCAAGTTGTTCCAAAGATCATTCCCCCCGAACACGCGGCCTTAAAAGAAATTGAAGAGGAGCTCGGGGCTTTGGTTGGCATGGAAGAAATGAAACGAATGATAAAGGAAATTTACGCATGGATTTATGTAAACAAGAAACGTGAGGAAATGGGGCTAAAGGCAAGAAAACAAGCGCTCCATATGATGTTTAAAGGGAATCCAGGGACAGGAAAAACAACAGTAGCAAGGTTAATTGGAAAGCTGTTTCAAAAAATGAGCGTGCTGACAAAAGGGCACTTAATTGAGGCTGAACGAGCTGACCTCGTCGGCGAGTATATTGGCCATACAGCGCAAAAAACAAGGGATCTGATTAAGAAGGCTCAAGGCGGGATTCTGTTTATCGATGAGGCCTATTCTTTAGGGAGAGGCGGGGAAAAGGATTTTGGCAAGGAGGCAATTGATACACTTGTGAAGCATATGGAGGATAAACAGCATGAATTTATCTTAATTCTTGCGGGGTATTCTAGAGAAATGGATTATTTTTTAACCTTAAATCCCGGACTTCATTCCCGCTTTCCATTAGTGATTGATTTCCCAGATTACAATATTGATCAGTTGATGGATATTGCCGGCAGAATGTTAATTGAGAGAGAGTATACATTGAGCCATGAGGCCGAAAAAAAACTAAGAGATCATTTAATTTGGGTGAAGGCTGTGTTAAATCCGAATAGTTTTTCAAACGGCAGATATGTCCGTAATGTCATCGAAAAATCAGTGCGTGCCCAAGCGATGAGACTGTTAATGCTTAATAGCTATGACAGGCATGAATTGATGACATTGAGAAGCAATGATCTTATGTTTGATGAAGACTGAAAAAAATCGGCGGAATGTGCAGCCCGCCGATTTTCTTATCTATAGCCGATTTTTTTCGAAATTAATGGGAACCAAGGCTCCGGGAAGGCAGCTTCCAATCGAAGGTGTAAGAAAGGACCCGCAATCCGGTAACAAGTACAAAAAGGGTATACAATTCCCATGAATGTGTTGCAATCTTAAGTCCGATGATAAGACCGGCAAGAATGGCCCAAACCGCATAAATTTCAGCTCTGAGTACAATCGGTCGTCTTCCTGCTAATAAATCACGAATAATCCCACCGCCGATTCCGGTCATTACAGCTGCAACAATAACAGCACTAAGCGGATGATTCATATTGGCAGCATACATTGCGCCCTGAATGGCAAACGCGGACAAGCCGATTGCATCGAATAGGTTTCCCCATTTTTGCCAATGTTTAAGCAGATTGCGAGGAAATAGAAACACCGCAGTAATTGATAACAAAGCAATTTGAAAAAATAAGCCCTGTTCCCATAAGGCAGAAACCGGTACACCAATTAACAGGTTTCGAATCGCCCCGCCGCCAAAAGCAGTGACAATGCCTAAAATATATACACCTAAAATATCATATTCCTCTTCCATGGCCACTATCGCACCACTGACAGCAAAGGCAATAGTGCCAATCATACTTAAAACTTCCCACGTCATTTTATCCGATTTCTCCCCGATGTACATTTATATAAAAAACACTATGATAATAGTAATATCGATTATTTAACAAACATTAAAATTTTATCACTTTGCGCGAAAATTACAACAAATTTTTATTATCTTTTAGAGTACGTGAAAAATTAGAGAATGGAATCGATTTTTGTTATGATGGGTGGTAGTGCTTTTAGAGAAGGAAGGATGCCTAGTGGAACAAAAGGAAACGAAAGAGAAAGCAATTCTTGTTGGCTGTCATACCAACGAAAGTGATGATTTGCGTTTTCAGTATTCTATGGAGGAGTTAGGCTCATTAACGGAAACCGCACAGGGAGAAGTGTTGGTTTCAGTCGTCCAAAAGAGGGATCGGGTACATCCGGCAACCTATATAGGGAAAGGTAAAGTGGAAGAACTAAATGCCCTTGTTGAGGAACTTGAAGCGGATATTGTCATATTTAATGATGAACTTTCTCCAAGCCAAAAGCGAAATCTTGCTTCAGCGGTGAATGCCCGGATCATTGACCGAACCCAACTCATATTGGATATTTTTGCACAAAGGGCGCGCTCCAAAGAAGGGAAACTCCAAGTTGAACTTGCACAGCTGCAATACCTCCTACCGCGCCTTGCTGGTCAAGGAACTGCCTTATCTCGTCTTGGTGCAGGGATTGGAACAAGAGGCCCCGGGGAAACGAAGTTAGAATCGGATCGCCGGCACATCCGCCGCAGAATTGACGATATTAAAACCCAGTTATCCGTTATCGTCCAACACCGTGATCGATACCGGGAAAGAAGAAAGAAAAACAAAGTCTTTCAAGTTGCGATCGTTGGTTATACGAATGCAGGTAAATCAACCCTTTTTAATCGTTTGTCCGAAGCGGATTCATATGAAGAAAATCAATTATTTGCAACGCTTGACCCCATGACACGTAAATTGATTTTACCAAGTGGTTTTTTATCATTGATTACCGATACAGTTGGCTTTATTCAGGATCTCCCTACGACCTTAATCGCAGCATTTCGCTCAACCCTTGAGGAAGTTAAGGAAGCGGATTTGCTTCTTCATGTCGTCGATATGTCGAATCCAGATTATTTCCATCATGAAAAAACGGTAAAAAAGCTGCTTGATGACTTAAAAATTAAAGATATCCCGCAGTTAACCGTTTATAATAAAAAAGATATTCAGCATCCTGATTTCGTTCCAACTGCCGATACACCTACTGCTTTTATTAGTGCTTATGATGAAAGGGATCGCCATGCTTTGAAAGAGAAAATGGAAAAGGTAATCATCGAAATGATGAATCCATTCGAGGTGCAGGTCCCATCGACAGAAGGAAAGCTGCTTTCACAATTAAAAAATGAAACCATCCTAAGGGAGCTCACCTTTGTGGAAGAGGGTCAATTCTATCGATGCAAAGGGTTTACACTACAGGATCACCAAATAACAGGGCAATTACAGAAATTTAAAATTTAGATAGGAGCAACAACATGTTTCAACAATTAAAAAATGGGGAAAAGCTTCAGCCGATTGTAAAAGAAGTTGAGCAACAAATAGTCTCAGTACATAACGCAATAGATGAAAGAATTGAATCCAATCAATTTCGGGTATTAAGAAGTTTTCAAAACAAACGGGTGAGTGACTCCCATTTTACCCCGTCAACAGGTTATGGATACGATGATATTGGCAGAGATACACTGGAATTAGTCTATGCTGATGTTTTTGGTGGGGAAGCAGGACTTGTACGTCCGCAAATCATATCTGGCACGCATGCTATCTCAATTGCCTTATTTGGTATTCTCCGCCCTGGCGATGAGCTTCTTTATATTACCGGCAAACCATACGATACCCTTGAAGAAATCGTAGGAATCCGTGGGAACGGGGTTGGCTCGTTAAAGGAATTCGGTATATCCTACGATAGCGTGGCACTTACTGATGAAGGTGGAATCAATTGGGAAGCTGTTTCGGGAAAAATAAAACCTAATACGAAAATGATTGGGATTCAACGCTCCAAAGGGTATGCGACAAGGCCATCCTTCACGGTTGCCGAAATAGGCGAGATGATCAAGTATGTCAAAGAAATTAAACAGGATGTTGTCGTCTTTGTTGATAATTGTTACGGGGAGTTTGTCGAAGAGCTGGAGCCATGTCATGTTGGCGCAGACTTAATGGCGGGGTCACTTATTAAAAACCCTGGCGGCGGGATTGCAAAGACTGGCGGCTATATCGTTGGCAAAAAACAGTGGGTGGAGGCATGTTCCTACCGTATGACCTCACCAGGGATTGGGGCTGAAGCAGGTGCATCCCTTTACAGTCTGCAAGAAATGTATCAAGGCTTCTTCCTTGCACCGCACGTCGTTGGCCAGGCATTAAAAGGTGCTGTATTTACCGCAGCGATGCTGGAGAAATTAGGAATGAATTCATCCCCGAAATGGAATGCCAAGCGGACGGATCTAATTCAATCGGTACAGTTCGATGACCGGGATAAAATGGTTGCTTTTTGCCAGGCAATTCAATTTGCTTCACCTGTTAATTCCTACGTAACGCCGCACCCAAGCTATATGCCTGGATATGAAGACGACGTCATTATGGCAGCAGGGACCTTTATCCAAGGTGCGAGCATTGAATTAACGGCAGACGGCCCCATTAGACCGCCTTATGTCGCCTATGTACAGGGCGGCCTAACCTATGCCCATGTAAAAATGGCCGTTTGTCTTGCGATTGATCATTTAATGGAAAAAGGATTAATAGAACTGAATTAGGTGAAGAATGTATCAGGGACAACTTGGATAGTTGTCCTATTTTTTTACGAAAAAAACCATGTTAGAAAACCTAACATGATATTGACAACATTTCTAACACGAAATATAATAGCAATATGAATTAACAAGAAGGAGGAGAAATTTGGTGAGTGGAAAGGAAATTCGTCGATCCATGCCACTGTTTCCCATCGGAACTGTCATGCAGCTAACAGATCTAACTGCCAGACAAATCCGCTACTATGAAGAACACCAATTGATTTCTCCGGCAAGAACCGAGGGGAACAGGCGTCTATTTAGTTTAAATGATATTGATAGATTGTTAGAAATTAAGGATTTAATTGATCAGGGTGTCAATATGGCTGGAATCAAGCAATTACTTTTAGTCAAAGAACAGCATGCAAACGTGTTAGAACAGCAAACGCAAAAGGCTAAGCGCGATATTTCAGATGATCAGCTTAGAAAGCTGCTGCGTAACGAATTAATGCATTCAGGCAGAAACAATCGATCCACATTACGTCAAGGTGATATGTCTCGATTTTTCCATTAAAGATGTTGATTTTTTAAAATAATTGGGGGTATTAAAATGGCAAAGTATTCAAGAGAAGATATCCAAAGATTGGCAAAAGAGGAAAACGTGAAATTCATCCGATTACAATTTACTGATATTCTTGGAACGATTAAAAACGTGGAGATTCCTTTCAGCCAATTGGAAAAGGCGCTTGACAACAAGATGATGTTTGATGGTTCTTCTATCGAAGGCTTCGTAAGGATTGAAGAATCTGATATGCAGCTTTATCCTGATCTAGATACATGGGTGGTTTTCCCTTGGACAGCTGAAAAAGGAAAGGTTGCTCGTTTAATTTGTGATATTCATACTCCTGATGGAAACCCGTTTGCAGGTGACCCCCGTAATAACTTAAAAAGGGTATTAAAAGAAATGGAAGAGCTTGGCTTCACAAGCTTTAATCTTGGACCTGAACCAGAATTCTTCCTATTTAAATTAGATGAAAAAGGTGAGCCTACGCTAGAATTGAATGACCAAGCCGGTTATTTTGATTTAGCACCAACAGATTTAGGTGAAAACTGCCGCCGTGATATCGTACTTGAGTTAGAAGAAATGGGCTTTGAAATCGAAGCTTCACACCATGAAGTAGCACCAGGACAGCATGAAATTGACTTTAAATATGCTGACGCATTAACAGCTTGTGATCAAATTCAAACGTTCAAACTTGTAGTAAAAACAATTGCGCGTAAACATGGTTTACATGCAACATTTATGCCAAAACCATTATTCGGTGTCAATGGATCTGGAATGCACATGAATCTTTCTTTATTTAAAAATGGAGAAAATGCTTTCTATGAGCCAACTGGTGACCTTCAGATGAGTGACAATGCCCGTCATTTCATCGCGGGAATTCTAAAACACGCACCAAGCTTTACAGCAGTAACTAATCCTACCGTTAACTCTTTTAAGCGTCTAGTTCCTGGTTATGAGGCACCATGTTATGTGGCATGGTCTGCACAAAACCGTTCACCATTAATCCGTATTCCGGCATCACGCGGATTAAGTACACGTGTCGAAGTGCGGAGCGTAGACCCTGCAGCAAATCCATATTTGGCAATGGCAGTGCTTCTAAAAGCAGGCCTAGAAGGAATTAAAAATAAATTAACTCCTCCTGCACCGGTGGATCGTAACATCTATGTTATGAGCAAGGAAGAAAGAATCGAAGAAGGAATCATCGATCTTCCTGCAACATTAGCACAAGCATTGGATCTATTAAAGGAAGATGAAGTGATTGTTTCCGGTCTTGGAGAGCACATCTTCGAACACTTCGTTGAGGCAAAAGAGATCGAATGGGATATGTTCCGCACCGTTGTTCACCAATGGGAACGAGACCAATATATGAGCATGTACTAAAAATAAGCATAAGCAAAACACCCAGATTGGATTACATCCACGTACTGGGTGTTTTTTTGTTATTTTTCTTCACTGTTTTGTTTCAACAGTTTGAATCCAGAAAGAACGGTATCACCACCAATTCCTGCTATAGCGGAAAAAAAAATGATTTCCACCAATGAATTTGGAGCGGTATACAAGACGAGGAGAAGGGACGCAACTGCACCTAGAAGCAATTCTTCTAGAAAACCGAGATAAATGAACCTTTTCGTTTTTCGAGGCATGACGAGTTTTCCATACTTTCGAACATGTCCAATAATCCCTACCGACCCACCAATAACTAACGAGAAAATAATGTCCGTTAACACTGTTTCTCACACTCCTTAAGCCTATTATTTTGGGACCTAAGGTAAATCATGGTGTACTATTATTATATTTAATATTTCCAATATGAGCATGAGTAAAAATACTGAATTTTCCATATATTTATCCAGGATGTTGTACTTTTATAAATTTTTCCCAATAAAATAGCATAAAAAAGAGCCGGACATATGCCCAGCTTTTTTGATTTTAATGAATATGTCGATAAACACCAATGACTTTTCCTAGAATCGAAACATTTCTTAAAATAATCGGATCCATGGTAGAGTTTTCCGGCTGCAGGCGAATGTAGTCCTTTTCCTTAAAAAATCTTTTACATGTTGCTTCGTCTTCCTCGGTCATCGCAACGACAATCTCACCGTTATTAGCGGTTTGCTGCTGCTTCACAATCACGTAATCCCCGTCAAGAATCCCGGCTTCTATCATACTTTCACCCATGATTTCCAGCATAAAGACATGCTCATCAGCGGGAGCCATGCTTTCCGGAAGTGGAAAATACTCTTCCACATTTTCGATTGCCGTAATGGGAAGACCTGCGGTAACTTTCCCAACTACTGGAACATTTACAACTTTGTTTCTTGGTATATGTGCTGCCTCGTCCACTTCTAAAATTTCAATAGCTCTTGGTTTGGTAGGGTCTCGTCTGATAAGTCCTTTGCTTTCCAATCTAGCTAAATGGCCGTGAACAGTAGAGCTGGATGCAAGTCCAACAGCTTCGCCAATTTCTCTCACGGAAGGTGGGTATCCTTTACTTTTAACCTCTGCTTTAATGAAATCGAGGATATCCTGCTGCCGTTTTGATATTTTTACCATGATAAAATGCACCTCGCCTGGTTAATGTTGTCTTTATTATAGCATGTTCTGGTAGTTTATACAAACATAAGTTCGAAAAAATAGTTGACAACAAACAAACGTTCGGATTATAATAAAATTAACTTGAAGAGAACGTATATTCCTATAAGAGGTGTAAAAACATGAAAAAATTATGTAAGCAATACTCCTATGCTATTATTCTTATCATTGTAAGCTGTACCTTTGCCTTCATATTATCATTTCAACATCATGCAAATGACCAGGATCAATATGTTAAGGTAACAATTTCAGAAGGTGATACGCTTTGGCAACTTTCTAACCAATATGCCGGGAAGCATTCATTATCAAATGATGAGTTCGTAAGTTGGGTAAAGAAGCATAATGAAAACATCAGTGATCAAATTTTTCCGGGCGAAGAGATCGTCATTCCGGTTAGCAAAAAGATATCTTTGCAAACAACAGAACTAGCTAGTGCCCCTGAAGAATAGAAAGGAAATTTTATGAAAGCAATCATATACTGCCGTGTCAGCACGAATAAAGAAACCCAGGAAACATCATTAAATCGTCAGGAAGAGGAACTGATTCATCTCGCGAAACAGTGCCAATTTGAAATCGATGCCATAATAAAAGAAAAAGCGAGTGGTTATGATTTTGAAAGAGATGGCATACTACAGGTATTAGAACGAATAAAGGATCCACAAGTACAGGCATTATTGATCCAGGACGAAACACGGCTTGGAAGAGGAAACGCCAAAATTGCCCTGCTGCATTGTATCTTAAAAGAAGGAATTAAACTTTATAGTATTTCCCATAATGGTGAATTGGAACTGTCAGAATCGGATTCGATGGTGTTGAAAATCGTCAGTATGGTGGAAGAATATCAACGAAAGCTTCATAATGTGAAAATAAAACGCGGCATGAAACGAGCGGTTGAACAAGGGTATGAACCGCAAAATAATTTAAAAAATCTGGGCAAAGACTCTGGCAGAGAAAAAATCGAAGTCCCAATTGAACAAATTATCAGGTTGAGAAACAATGACTTAACCTTTGCAGAAATAGCCGCAACACTTAGAGGCTTTGGGTATAAAGTTTCAAAGGCAACCGTACATAGAAGATACCAAGAATATATGGAATCACAAAATGAGTAGAGCTTTTGCCTTGTCAGAAGGTTTTTTATTTAGTAAAATCAGGTGGCTTAGATTTTTGAAAGGGAGGTTCCGAAATGCTAACCAAAGAAAAAATGGATCGAATTAATGAGCTGGCAAGAAAGGCCAAATCATCTGGTTTGACAGAACTAGAAGCAAAGGAACAATCGAAATTAAGAAGTGAGTATTTGGCAGTTTTTCGCTCCAATATGCTTGATACTTTAACAAATACAAAATTTATTGATCCAGATGGCAACGATGTAACACCTGATAAACTGAAAGCAAGAAAGAAAAACACACTCCATTAAGAATTTGGAATACATTTTATTGGTATTCCTTTTTTACATATATCTTTCTATAAAGTGTCAAAATATATCTGACTTTTATGATTTGTAATTTGTTTAGTAGTTGAATTAATTCTAAATGCAATATAATATTAATGATGTGTTTAGTAATTGTAAACAAGAAAGGATGTAATTCATGTTTAATACTATTGATGATTTATCTGTTACTTCAATACGGACGCTTGCTATCGATGCAATTGAGAAGGCAAACTCCGGACATCCAGGAATGCCAATGGGTGCGGCACCAATGACTTATGCATTATGGACACGCATTATGAACCATAATCCAAAGAATCCTCATTGGTTTAACCGAGATCGCTTTGTCTTATCTGCAGGCCATGGTTCTGCTTTGTTATACAGCATGCTTCATTTATCCGGTTACAATTTAACCATGGATGACTTGAAACAATTCCGTCAATGGGGAAGTAAAACACCTGGACACCCTGAGTATCGCCACACTGAAGGTGTAGAAGCAACAACTGGCCCGCTTGGTCAAGGAATTGCGATGGCAGTTGGAATGGCAATGGCAGAACGCCATGTCGCAAGCGTTTATAATAAAGATAATTTTGAACTTGTGAACCATTTTACGTACAGTATTTGTGGTGATGGGGACTTAATGGAAGGTGTTTCTGCAGAAGCAGCTTCACTTGCAGGACATTTGAAATTGGGACGTTTGGTTGTTCTTTACGATTCCAATGATATTTCCCTTGATGGAGACTTAAATAAATCTTTCTCTGAAAGTGTGAAAGACCGTTTCCAAGCATATGGCTGGCAATATCTTCGCGTAGAAGATGGTAATAATCTTGAAGAAGTCGAAAAAGCACTTGAAGAAGCTAAAAATGACTTAGACCGTCCTACGATGATTGAAGTAAGAACAGTTATTGGCTATGGTTCACCTAATCGTGCCGGAACATCAGGTGTTCACGGTGCACCACTTGGTGCCGATGAGTTAAAACTGACAAAAGAAGCTTATAAATGGACATTCGAAGAAGATTTCCATGTGCCACAGGAAGTATATGACAATTTCCAAAAGCTCATCGTCGAAAATGGTGAAAAGAAGGAAAAAGAATGGAATGATCTTTTCGCACAGTATAAAAAAGAATACCCTGAACTAGCAGTACAGCTTGAGCAGGCATTAAATAATGAACTTCCAGAAGGATGGGACAAGGATGTACCAGTATATCCAGAAGGAAAAAGCCTTGCAAGCCGTGCCTCATCCGGTGAAGTATTAAATGCTATTGCGAAAAACCTTCCTATTTTCATCGGTGGTTCTGCAGACCTTGCAGGTTCAAATAAAACGATGATTAAAGGTACGAAAGACTATATGCCTGGTTCTTACGAAGGCCGCAATTTCTGGTTCGGTGTCCGTGAATTTGCAATGGGTGCTGCGATGAACGGTATTGCCCTTCATGGCGGTGTTAAGGTATTTGGAGGAACATTCTTTGTATTCTCTGATTACTTACGTCCAGCAATTCGCTTAGCAGCCTTAATGGGATTACCGGTAACATATGTCTTCACACATGACAGTATTGCTGTTGGAGAAGATGGCCCAACACACGAACCAATTGAACAGATAGCTGCATTACGCGCAATGCCAGGTTTGTCTATTATTCGTCCAGCAGATGGTAATGAAACAGCAGCAGCTTGGAAGCTTGCGGTTGAGTCAACAAACAAACCAACGGCACTAGTATTGACTCGTCAAGATTTACCGACTTTAAAAGGAACCGATACAAATGCTTACGAAGGTGTTTCCAAAGGCGCCTATGTTGTTTCTCCATCGGAAAGAGATACTCCTGATGCATTGCTGTTGGCAACTGGTTCAGAAGTAAGTCTTGCCGTTGAGGCGCAAAAAGCCCTAGCTGGCGAAGGTGTTCACGTTTCTGTTGTCAGCATGCCTTCATGGGATCGCTTTGAGCAGCAATCTAAAGAATACAAAGATTCTGTGCTGCCAAAGAATGTGAAAAAACGTCTTGGAATTGAAGTGGGTGCATCCTTCGGCTGGCACAAATACACTGGCGATGAAGGCGATGTATTAGCTATCGATAAATTCGGAGCTTCTGCCCCTGGTGAAAAAATCATGGAAGAGTACGGCTTTACAGTGAATAATGTAGTCGCACGTGTGAAAGCACTTTTACAAAAATAAATATTGATTAAGAAGAGAACAGCTCATTTTGCTATGGCTGTTCTCTTTTTTTTATGTAAAGAGTAGTAAGAATTATTAGAAAACCATTTCGAATATGTCAGGCAACAGTTATAATAGAAGCAAATTTTACTATTTCGAGGTGATTACGGGAGAAATTAAGTTTCATTTTTAACAATAATGTGAACAATTATGTCTTTTTACAGGGATGCTCAATAATTTTACCGAATTCATTGTAGATTTGGTAAGAAACCTGTTAATCGACAAAAATAGTGAAAGTTTTTGCCGCCGAAAGACAAATGTTTTGTTTATGTTTTTTTATAATAGTAAAAAGGGGTTTCAACGAAGGAGAGAACAGTGGTGAGAAAATATCAGCTATATTTAATAGAAGATGAATTTGCCGCCCATTACTTCGGAAGAGAGCGATTATTTTTTCAGCTTTTTCAGGAACATCAAACAGCTGACGGTGAGCTTAAATTTATTACGCAAAAGCAAATTTCTTATATAACGAAAAGGGTAGAGGTTTTAAAGATCCATCAGTTAATTCAAAAACAGCTTGGTAAAATAAAAGGATTTAGAGCAGACCATGGTGCATATACGATTTTCTTAAGCGGAAAACTAAGTACGGCAAGGGTAGAAGTTTTCCAGGACTTAATTACAGTTGATGCGGAGGGAACCTATGAAGCGGAAACGGCTTTTTTTGAAGTGCTTCGAAAATGCGAATCTTCCTTTTTAGCAATTGATCTTGATCATGAGCGATACGGCTGGTTAAAACCGATTAAAGAAAGAAAATTTATCTAATTGCCTCGAGATATTGTCTTATCCCGTTTTATTTAGTACACTGTATGGTAGACAACATGAAGGAGGAAGTTGAATGGGTTATTACATTCTAGTTGGTATACTAGCATTAGCAGCTGGTGTAGCGCTAGGATTTTTCATTGCTCGTAAATATATGATGAGCTACTTAAAGAAAAATCCGCCAATTAATGAACAAATGTTAAAAATGATGATGATGCAAATGGGTATGAAGCCTTCGCAAAAAAAGATCAACCAAATGATGCAAGCAATGAACAAGCAGCAATCTAAATAAACCGGACAAGCACTCATTTATATGGGTGCTTTTTTCATGCTTTCAAAGAATTAGTTTCTAAATCTTTATTATTTTAGAAATATTTGATAAAATAGAACCTCAGCGCAATAAGAATTATTTTTCATAATGAAATGATACAAGAAGTCAACTCCAAGCAGTTGGATTTTCTTGTGTTTTGGGGGCGGTTTCATGAAAGTGTTTTTAGAGTTAGGCTGGTTTTTTAAACAGGAGAAAAAAGCGTACATATCAGGGGTTCTCATTTTATTAGTCGTCGCAATGCTGCAGTTAGTTCCGCCAAAAGTAATCGGCATTATTGCCGATCATATTAACGAGGGTACGGTCACAAAAGGAATGCTCATCGAATGGGTTATTGTCTTGATTGCGGTCGGACTCGCGATGTATGGCCTAAGATATTATTGGAGAATTATGATTTTTGGTTCATCTGTTAAGCTTAGCAAGATTTTAAGAAACCGTTTGTACCAGCATTTTACCAAGATGTCGCCATCGTTTTATCAAAAAAGCCGTATCGGTGACTTAATGGCACATGCAACGAATGACCTATCCGCCATCCAGCAAACAGCAGGAGCGGGGGTCTTAACCCTCGTAGACTCCCTGTCGACCGGCGGTTTTGTCATCATTGCAATGGCGTTTACCATCAGTTGGAAGTTAACCTTAATTTGTTTGATTCCGATGCCTTTTATGGCGATGCTGACTAGCTGGTTTGGTTCGATGTTACATAAAAGCTTTTACAAGGCACAGGAGGCCTTCTCATCCCTAAATGATAAAACGCAAGAAAGCATTACAGGAATTAAAGTTATCAAAACGTTTGGACAGGAACAGGAAGACATTGAAGATTTCCGTAAACAATCGGCGGATGTTGTTCAAAAAAACATTGTTGTCGCGAAAATAGACTCCCTCTATGACCCTACCATTTCCATTATCGTAGGCATTTCTTTTTTCCTATCGATTGCATTTGGTGCGAAGTATGTGCTAAATGGCGAATTATCAATAGGAGAACTAATCTCGTTCACGACGTATTTAGGTTTATTAATTTGGCCAATGTTAGCCTTTGGCTGGTTATTTAACATAGTCGAACGCGGTCGTGCTTCTTATGACCGTGTTGCTGCTCTCCTTAGGGAAAAAGTAGAAATAATCGATGACGAGAAAGCCTTGGATATCGTGCCATGTGGGGATATTCAATATAGTATCTCCGAATTTTCCTATCCGGGAGAATCAAGTCCTCTTTTAAAGGATGTTACTTTTTCCCTCCATGAAGGTGAGACGCTTGGGATTGTTGGGAAAACGGGTGCAGGGAAAACAACATTGTTGAAGCTGCTGATCCGCGAGTTTGAGGGCTATGAAGGGAAGATACATTTTGGCGGTAGGACACTAAAAGACTATAAGCTGGAAAAATTACGTGAAGCCATTGGTTATGTACCGCAGGATCATTTCTTGTTTTCGGCAACAGTTGCTGAAAATATTGCCTTTACAGACCCAACTGCACCCTTCGAGGAAGTCGAGAGAGCTGCGAAACTGGCCAATATCCACGATGATATTCTTCAATTTACCGAGGGTTATCAAACGGTTGTTGGCGAGCGTGGCGTCTCATTATCCGGGGGGCAAAAACAACGAATTTCAATTGCTCGGGCATTATTAATGAATCCGGAAGTATTAGTCCTCGACGATTCCTTGTCAGCGGTAGATGCCAAAACAGAGGAAGCGATTCTCTCAACATTAAGGCAGAATCGTGAAGGAAAAACAACCATCATTACTTCACACCGATTAAGTGCCATCCAACATGCCAATTTAATTCTCGTTCTAGAAGATGGGAAGGTCAAGGAAAGAGGCACACATGAAGAGCTTATGGAGTTAAACGGGTGGTATAAGGAAATGTATTTACGCCAGCAGTTGGAAGAGCTGGTTGAGCATGGGGGACATTAATATGGAAGAAAAAGTACAACTGTCGGAACGTGAACAAAGAAAGGTCTTATTCCGCCTCCTATCCTATACAAAACCGCATAAAAAAATCATCAGTTTCGCCTTTGTCTTACTAATCTTAACGACTATCGGGGATATCTTCCTGCCGATTTTAGTGAAAATCTTTATTGATGATTATTTGACACCAGGGAAGCTTGAGTTTCAGCCGTTATTGATTCTTGGTTCGGTTTATATGGGAATACAGGTAGTAAAAGCAATCCTCATGTTTTTCCAATTTGTAAAATTTCAGGAAATTGCCTTATACATTATTCAACAGCTTCGAATTGATGTTTTTTCAAAGGTTCAAGCTCTTGGATTGAAGTATTTTGATAAAACACCTGCGGGTAGTATCGTGTCACGGGTAACGAATGATACAGAAGCGATAAAGGAAATGTTTGTAACCGTTATTGCGACCTTTATCCAAAGTGGATTTTTACTGACGGGTATTTTTATTGCCATGTTTATTTTGAATGTGAAGCTTGCATTGTTCTGCGTGATCATTATCCCAATCTTATTATTTGTCATGAATCTCTACCGAAAATTAAGCTCGCGTTTCTATCTTGATATGCGTGAAAGATTAAGCCAGCTGAATGCGAAGTTAAGCGAGTCTCTGTCCGGTATGTCGATTATTCAAGTATTTCGTCAGGAAAAACGCCTTCGCAATGAGTTTGGCGCCATTAATGAGCAGCACTACAATTCGGGTATGAAAAATATCAAAATCGATGGACTGCTACTAAGACCGGCGATTGATTTGATTTATATTTTTGCCTTGATCATTGTCCTAAGCTATTTCGGGATTACTTCCTTTCAAAACAGCGTTGAAATTGGAGTCATCTATGCGTTTATTAATTATTTGGATCGCTTCTTTGAACCGATCAACCAAATGATGATGCGGCTTTCTCTATACCAGCAGGCCATCGTTTCCGGCTCCAGGGTGTTTAAATTGCTGGATGAAGAAGAATTGGCACCGGCCCAAAAGGAAGAGAAAACGATTGCTATCGATGAAGGAAGGATTGAGTTTAAGGATTTAAGTTTTTCCTATGATGGGAAACGGGATGTGCTTAAAAATATTTCCTTTACCGCAAATCCTGGGGAAACGGTCGCCCTTGTCGGCCATACCGGAAGCGGTAAGAGTTCCATCATTAATCTCATGATGCGTTTCTACGAATTTGAACGTGGTGAGATTTTAATCGATGGAGAGTCGATTCGCAGTTTTACTAAGCCTGAGCTAAGAGAAAAAATGGGACTTGTGCTTCAGGACCCGTTCTTGTTTTTCGGAACGGTAAAAGATAATATTCGTCTTCATACCGAGGAAATGACGGATGAACAGGTTGAAGAAGCAGCAAGGTTTGTTCAAGCCCATACGTTTATCGAAAAACTTGAGGATGGCTTTGACCATAAAGTAGTGGAGAGGGGAGCCACTTTCTCAAGCGGTCAGCGGCAGTTAATCGCTTTTGCCCGTACGATAGCGGCAAATCCAAAAATATTGGTTCTGGATGAAGCAACGGCTAATATTGATACAGAAACAGAGGAAGCCATTCAAATGGCTCTGGCGAAGATGCGTAAGGGTAGGACCACCATAGCGATTGCACACCGACTATCAACTATTCAGGATGCTGACCTTATTCTTGTCCTTCATCAGGGGGAGATTGTGGAGAGAGGAACGCATCAAGAGCTGCTGGCACACGAAGGTTTGTATCATAAAATGTTCCTCTTGCAAAACGGTACAATCGAACGCTTAGAAGTCAAAAAATGAAAAAAGCCTGGCAACATTGCCGGGCTTTTACCTTGTTTTTGATCATCAGCTAAGGGATGTTAACAGGCTGATGATGATACTTTTTTTATATAGATTCTATTATATTCATTTAAAAGGTTATCTAGTTCCTGACTATAGCGAATTGCAACGGAGGATGTTAAGCCGTTGGTTATGGCGACTTGAATTAATTCAGCTCGCTTTTTTTCAATTAAGGCAACTAATTCTTGTTTGATCACGGCCGTAATCCTTTCCGGAGTAACTCCTAAATTTGGGAAAATTACACTAAAAAACTATTAAAATGGCATTGTTTTACTAGTATAACCTATGATGTAAATAATTTCAAAGACATTTGTAAAAGAATATCCAAAAATATAGGCTTGGAATTGGAAAAAATGAATTTTTTTTGAAGTCTGATCACATGAGACACAAAATATTCATGTTAACCATTATCTTTTAAGCAATAGTTTTGTTAGAATGTAGAGGTATCGACTATAGTGGGAGTGTTAATATGTCTGATGTAAATATCTTTTTAGCATTAGGAGCAGGATTTTTAAGCTTTATTTCACCTTGTTGTTTGCCGCTTTATCCGGCATTTCTTTCGTACATCACAGGTATGTCTGTTGGAGAGATTCAAAGTGATAATGCTATGCTTCAAAAGCGGAGTCTGCTACATACATTATGTTTTCTTTTAGGGTTTTCCATTATTTTTATTGTAATTGGATTTGGAACATCCTTTTTTATCGGCCGCTTTTTTGTTGAATATAAGGATTTAATTCGTCAGCTTGGCGGGATCTTTATCGTATTCTTTGGATTAATCATCGTCGGGATCTTAAATCCACAATTTATGATGAAAGATCGTCGTTTCGAATTTAAAAATCGTCCTTCAGGTTATATTGGCTCCGTTTTAATCGGAATGGCCTTTGCCGCCGGCTGGACACCTTGCACAGGACCAATCCTTTCGGCTGTCATTCTGCTTGCTGCATCGAATCCGGGTTCTGGTGTCTTATACATGATTGCTTATTCTCTGGGATTTGCGATTCCATTTTTGATTTTATCGTTCTTTGTCGGTCGTATGAAATCAATTAAAAAGCACAGCGGAAAGATTATGAAGGTTGGCGGTTACCTCATGATTGTCATGGGGATTGTACTTTTCTTTGATTGGATGACAAAAATCATTACCATCTTTTCCGGACTGTTTGGCGGCTTTACTGGATTCTAGTGTACTTCTCATTATAAAAGCCTGAATAAACGTATTTTAAGAGAAATCCAGTTTTTGTATGGATTGCCTCTGCATTTCAATATTGGGAACGTAAATACAGTGAAAAATTATATAGCAAAATTCATCATTTGAGATATAATGGGTTAAGTAAATAATTAGATAAGGGAAGAATGAGTCCAATGAATTACGTTGTTATTTCTTCAATCGGAGCAGTGTTTATGGGCTTTTTTGTTTTGTTTGTCCGCATGAAGGCTGCAAAGAAACCTACCAATGTGAAAAAGATTATCATGCCGCCGATTTTTATGTCCAGTGGAGCATTGATGTATCTTGTTCCGGAATTTAGACTTACCCCAATGGAAATTTTAGAGGCCGTAATCGTGGGCATGTTATTTTCCATCTTACTGATCAAAACCTCTAAATTCGAAATTCGTGACAATGATATATACTTAAAACGATCAAAGGCATTTATTTTTATTTTAGTCGGATTGTTAGTTGTTCGTTTGGTATTAAAAACAATCTTAAGCAGTACGATTGATATCGGGCAGCTAAGCGGCATGTTCTTCCTGCTTGCCTTTAGCATGATTGTGCCATGGCGTGTGGCCATGTATCGGTCATACATGAAACTGTATAAAGAACTGCATGGGAAAAAAATGATATAGATGACAAGCACTGATTCTTTTTGGAGTCAGTGTTTTTTAGTTTCGGCAAAAAATAAAAACCGTTCGAGGTGAACGGTTTAGAATAAATGCTCGTATGGCGCAACATCAATTTGATTTTGAAACAGCTTCTTTCGTAAAAATTTATGATCTCGTTTCGGCGTTGCCTGAATATAACCTCGAATCACCAGTTCTTGTGTGATTTTAGGTGCTTTCTCTTTAACGGCTAATTCACCAATTCTTCCGGCAATTTTATGTCTTGCCACATCGCGGAACAGCTCCGGAACAGGGCTGACCAAATCCTCTAAAAGAGCTTTCTCCTCGTCATGCCATAAGTGACGGGATTCATTTACATAATGCTCTTCCCAATCCATGACTGATTTTCCATCTTCCTTCGGCATTTTTTTCAAAAACTTTCGGAACATAAAAAATCCGCCGATGGAAAATGACCCTATTAAAAAAACAACCCAAAAAAGAATAAACCACAAAAACCAACCTTGAAGCATTCTATTCACCTACAAAAACAATATTATTCCTTATTATAGTCTGTTTCTAGGAAAAATGACAAGTTCTCGCGACAATTTAGGATGGTGATGTATGATTCAGAAGGGGTTACCTGGGAATTTTTACAAATGAAAACCTTGTCGAAAAAATGACAAATCCGCCAATTCTATTGATTAATACTATATTCCATTGTAATATGGTTACAAATGATAGGTAAGGAAACAGTTTGTTTAAAGACTGTGAACCATAGTCTTTCTAGTTGAAAATACTACATCCTATGGGGCTGAATGGGGTACTGGTGTCCTCCACAGTCTTCAAAACTGCCTGAGACCTGCGTGTCAGGTCTGGTGGGTTCGATTCCCACACAGTCCCGCCAACCTTGACTTTTCAGCGTTTTTAATAAAATTGTTCCTCCACAGTTTAAACCGTGTTTTTTGACTAGACTGTTGCAGACAGTTAGTCGAGACTGTGAAGGACATTTACTCTTAGTCACCTATAATTATTCATAGGGGGCTATTTTTATGCAAAAAGTAATACGTAAGTATAAGCGTGGACAAGGTAGCAGCAAGAGTACTAAGAAGGTATTAGATGAATTAACCTTGGAAGAACTGTTTGATAAGTTCATGACATTTAAGAAAACTGAAGCACTTGCACCAAGAACAATTAATGAGTACTATATTCACTTTAATTATTTAAAAGAGTTTTTAGGCGATGATGTTACGAATGAAACTGTAACACTTGAAGATTTCCGTGGCTATATTGGTTAGATGCTTCACGATAAGGAACTGTCGCCAATGACGGTTAACATTAGAATTTGGACTATGAGGGCGTTTATTCGGTTTTGCTATATTGAAGGTTATATAGAAACACCAATCCATGAAAATTTTAAACCAGTTAAAGCACCTGAAGATACACTGGAATCTTTTACACCTGCCGAAAAAAAAAGTTACTAGCTGTTATTGATGATGAAATGTACACTGGTTACCGAGACAAAGTTATTGTATTCGTACTATTAGATACAATGGTTAGAATTTCCGAATTGGTAGCCATGAAGCGGAGTAATGTAGATTTAAAAAATGGAGTTATTAAACTTGAAGCTATGGGTACTAAAACAAGGAAAGCAAGGGAAGTACCAGTCTCCACTAAAACGGCAAAATTATTAAAAGAATATATTCAAGAAACTGAAGATTTTGGGGATGAACATTTATTTCTTACATATGATGGACACATTATGAATCATGCAACAGTGAGAATAAATTTAAGAGATTATGGTAGGAAAGCTGTTATATCTAATAAGAGAGTTTCACCACACACATTTAGGCATACAGGTGCCTTATTCTATATAATGAATGGTGGAAACCCATTTAGTTTACAAAAGATATTAGGACATAGTGATATGAGTATGACACGTAAATACATTCAAATGACAGATACTGATGTTAGAAGGCAACAAAACGCATTTTCGCCTATTAATAGCATATTCGGAAAATAAATAGTAATGAAAACAACCGTTCCAATTGGGACGGTTTATTTTTTGTGAACTTAAAAAAGTACTTTATAGAAATCAAATTAGATATTATATTTAAAAAGGAAAATATTAGGGGAGTTTATCTATCCAAAAGGAGTGAAACAGCATGAAAGAAAATATTAAAAGACATTTATATACTGGGTTAATCTGTTTTTGCATAATTTACTGGCTTCATAGATTAGGGATTTTAGATTAAATTTGAATTTGTGAAATATTATTTAATTAGTCTAATGGCTGCGAGGGATAATTGTTGGTAAATTTAAGTCTTACAAAAGATGATGCTATATTTTTTATGGATATGGTGGGTTCTGTATGGGGACCTAATTTTAAGCCTAAATTACATAAGTCAAAACCATATATTAAGATATTGAGGCATAAAGATTCTGCTGAATATAAGAGGTTTATAGATGTTTATGAAGTAATGAAATATATCTTAACTGAAAAAGAAATAGTAATTCTTAATGAGGTATATGGGATAGATAAAGAGAAGTCTACACTTCAAGCTGTAGCTGATTCACTAAACTTATCGTTTGAACGTGTGAGAGTATTGCGTAATGGTGCTGAAAATAAAATAGCTAAGGCACTACTGAAACTATTTGATTATTAATAAAAAGGCAGCCCTACACTGAATTAGGTAGATGTTGATACACTAACCTAAATCTAATTTCGCTGTAGGGCTTCCTAATAACATATAATTAGTTAGAAAAGGGATTCCGTATAGGTCTATTAAATTCATACCTAACAATTAACCAGCAACCTATAAATAATCCTAGTCCGTACATCATCATTTTAAATCTTTCAAGCTGTTATAAGGCTTTACATGCTTATAGTCACTATCGCTGTAATTGCCTTTAATAAATCGGATGACCTCAGTATGGGATAGTGCTAAATAGTTACCATTACCGCTATTAGTAGGTGTGGACTTAACAGTTGAATCAGTATAAACACCATTCTTTCTACCAGCCTGTACTAAGATTTCCTGTACCTTAGTATCCAGCTGATTTAATTCCTTGATATGTTGTCCTTCTTCAATCATGGCATCTATAAACTGTTTCTTAAAGTACAACATCTTTGCATAGTGTTTAGTTTCCTGAATGAACTTTTCCTGGCTGTACAGCCTATCCAGTTCCACCAGCTTTTCACCTGATTGATACTGGTACTGTTTGATAGCGTTTTGAAGGATGATAACAGATTCTTGTTTAGCCTGATACTGTTCCTGATATTTTGATAGCTGTTTCTTCAACTTATAAACGTGACTATCATCAGTGCTTTCTAGAACAGCCTTAGCTGTTGCCTGTGGTATCTCCACTTCATTTAGCATCTTGATTTCAAACTGTAGGTATTCTGACTGGGCTACAGCATCCTGTAGCCTTGTCTGAAGGTCCTGTAACTTCTGATTATATTCCTCTATGAATGATTCTACCTTTGTTTTCACTGACATCTTACTTTTCCCCCTTATTATCATGAATGATGAAATGTGATTCTTGCTGGAACTTCCATAAATCCTCTTTTTTTACATCAGCGAACCCGTCATGGAATTGATATCCGTAACGGGAACCATTAAATCTATACGTTATCGTGCCTTTAGAAGTATGGGATATGAAAGGCTTTACTTCTACCTTCACTGATTGGTTATTGAAGTAATTCTGCAAATACTGAAGTCTTTCCTGATTGATTCCGCTGTTACTCATTTTCATTTCCCCCTAACTTAAAAATTTCTACATTTGGATTCCAGTAACTTAACTGATTCCGTAAAACATAGGCATTAATGTTATTCCTCATAGTTCGGTGTAAACTACCGAAGTACAGCTGATTCTTTAATAAGAAATTTACCTTAGCTTTGTAAGTTTTCTTGTTTGAAGTTGCTATTAGTGTATTAATGCTAGCGGTAGCTTTATATTTTGTTTTAACTAGAAGACTGTTAAAGGAATCTTTAGCCTTAACACTAGAAATGTCTAAAGGCTGTCGGTAGTTAATTTCTATCTTGTCAATTCGACTTAAAAGTAAATCCATCTTTAAATTCAATTCTTCTTTACTAATTTCATCTTGATACCATTCTGTTGAATATAGGATTAACTCATGGCATAAGGCATTTATTTCATTCACTTGTTACCCACTTCCTTTTCTTTGATGTATTAGCCATCTTGTTTATAAGAATCAATTCAGTAGATTCTAATCCATGCTGTTTTAGTAATTCGTACACCAGCTGACGTTCGTAAGGCTTCCAGCTATCGTGTTTTTGCTTATAAACTATTGCCTGTCGTGTCTGACGTAATCTAAAGGCTATAGAATCGTAATTAATTCCATACAGTCTGAATAACGCTGAAATAGTTGGTGCATCCAGTAACTTAATGACTTCTGCATTATGGTATTGATTCAATAGATTCACTTCCTTAATAAAAATAGGTACGAAAAAAAGACAGTTTAGGCATAGTCCTAAACTGTCAACTTTTCAATTGTGGTCGAATATAAATAAATCTTTAACATTTCATTCAGGGCAGTAGTTGGAAGCGATAGCAGAAAGGGAAAATTAAAAACTACAGCTTCAAACTAATCCTGCTGTTGGCACTAAAAGTATATTCACAATGTCCTAGATGTGATTAGGAACTACTAGATATCCAAACTAGTAATTCCTACTATATAGTATGGTTGAGGACGGGAATGTCCTACGAACATACAATGAACTTTCTGTGAACAGAATAGATTACCTTAACCATATAGGTGGTAGCAGATATTTTAATAACCACTTGTACCAGTTTTTAAAGTTCAAGAAAATGGTACTTAACTATAATCCATTAATATTCACTAAAACCTGCTTAAATATAATTAGTTAAAAATAGGTGGACAAAAATGTACCTATTTAGGCTAGTTTTAGGACAAAAATGTACCCATCTCTAAAATGCTATATCCCTTGTGGCTGTAGGGATGAAGGTGCTTTTTTAAGCATTTAGTTCCTTTACTTCTAGTGATACTGATAAAGAAACTGTTAGCAGTTGCACCTGATTATAATCTGTAATTAATTTCTGTTATTACGAATGGGGAAACCCCTATACCCCTACTAGGACGTATTTTTTAACCCCAAAAAGCAGGGTTAAAAAATACATCCTAGACCAAATAACTAACACTACAACTGATACTAAGGACACTAACAGTAGTAGCTACCACTAGTTTTCTTTTGTTAGTTGTATTAGATATAATTTTTTATTCATTAGGTGTGGACAGCGGTAGCTGGACACTGGCGAAGCCATAATTACGTTTTTAAATATTTTAGCAGATAGGTACAGAAATTAATTTTTTATTGAAATGTAGAACTTTCACCCCTTTAACCATGCGTAAAGGTGGATACGTTAGTAGTCATTTATTGATTCCATGTATCCATTTTAATAAGAGAAGGGGAAAATGATGAACATGAAAAAGGATAACTTTTTATTTAAAACTGAAGTGCTTGTGGATACTGAAACTGGTGAAATAAAGAAGGGTATGCTTATTCCATTTGAAGTTCAAGATGAATATAATCTAGTGCATAAAAAGACCGCTGAAGCCTATAAGAAAAAGAATGAAGCTACTGATGAATTAAACTATTTTAATAGCCTAAACGGTAGTAAATATACATTTAGTGTAGAAAGAAGCGTGATTGAATTGTTTAATAACGATGCTTTCAGCGATTCTGAAAAAGTCCATATTATGTATTTAGGCAGCTTTGTTAATTATGATGGTTATTTAATGTCTAAGAAAAATCAGCCAATAAAGAAAAGTGACGTTATGAAGATGGTACAGATACGAAATAGGGCTAGATTTTACGACTTCTATAACAAGTTGGTGGCGATGGGATTAATTAAAGAAAAGGAAACTGTAAAAGTAGATGATAACGGAGAAATCAAGTCTATTATTAGATTGTACTGGAATACTGATTTATCTTTTAAGGGTAGTCCAAAAAGTAACGGTACGACTTCTTATAAAGTCATCAGAAAGTATGATGAAACTATCCAGCGACTTTACGAAGAGAATACGGCTAAATCATTAGTGGTAATTTTTAAGATTTTGCCGTATCTAAACAAATTCCACAACGTCCTTTGTAAAGATACTGAAGCCACAGATTATAATCATAGTCAGCCTTTAACCGTTCAAGAAGTGGCGGTAATCTTAGGGGAAGATTCTAGGAAGTTCGTACAGAGAAAATTACTAGGGTTACGTGTAGGGGATGAATATATCTTCAGTATACGTAAAACAGGTGATAAAACAAATATAATTGTTAATCCTTCTTTAGTGTGGTTATCATCATATCCACCGTCTAGTAATTTATTAGGTGACTTTTCACTGGCTAAGAAGCAGCTATTAGAAGATAGACAGAAGAAGGAAGAAGCGTTATCTAAGATATCTAATAGAAGGAGTTTTGTTAAGAAATTTTAAATCTCACTGATTGAATAATTTCAGCTGGCTGGGAATTTTTTTGTTATCAGGGTGAATTGTAATTGGTCTTTTAGGCTTATTCTAATTAGCGTATAATCATAATGATAGGGGGTTAACATCATGAAAAGATTATTAATCGCTATGGGCTGTTTATTGCTTGCTGGCGGTTGTTCTTCACAAGCTTCACAATCTTCACAGTCTTCACAGTCTTCACCTGAAGAGATACAGAAAAAGATAGATAAGGCAACTGCTGAAGAAGAACACTTTAATAGAAGTAGGGCTAGAGAGTTTACACAGAAGGTAGAAGAAATGAAAGGTTATGTTGATAATGAAGTCTATGGAACTTATGATTCAGTTACTACTAGTTTCCTGCCGTGGGCTGAAACAATAGATAAAGGAAATGATACCTATGAAATTAGGGGAATTAATTTCGATGATTCAGTAATAGTTAAATTCGATGATAAAGACATTCTGAAAGAAGTTATTTACAAAGAGGATAACTAACGTAGAGATAAAATCCTTTTAACATTCTGAAAGTGCTAGTGTATTAATGTGATTCCCTTTTCTATGGAATACTTGTATCCTAAAACAGCTGTCAGTTCCCCCTGATAGCTGTATTTTTTATGTTTATATATTCGGAATGTTATTGAAATGCGATGGAATATATAGGAAAATTATACTATTAGATTAGTTCTACCTAGTAGGGGGAGTTTATATGATTAGTCAGAAAAGGCTTATAACAACTGTGTTAATTGGCTTCTTAATGATTTTATTAGTCGGTTGTGGTAGTGAAACAACGGCAAGCAGCGTTGTAGAAGCTTTATAGGATGAAGATTACGATAAGGCTACACAAATTTTTGATGATTCCGTTTACCAATCAGATGAACCATACGAGATACATAAAGCAACTTCAATCGCAATTCGAGATTACCTTGATGGCATTTACGGTGATTATTATGATACAAGTAATGAAGAATCTTTTTATACTCTATTAGATAACATTGAAAATATAGGGATTGATGATGATGAACTAAATGATGCTATCACTGAATTTAGGGGATTTAGGGACGGAAGCTATAGTGTAAACGATAGTTATTCAGATGATGACGAAACCTATGAAGATGATGAAAGTTATGATGACAATAGCTACGATGACGAAAGATACACCGAAGATAATGGTTATAATGAAGAAGATACTTCGGACAATCCGTATACAGCTACAGATATAGACCACGATTGCACTGACTTTGAAACACAAGAAGATGCACAGCTTTTTTATGAAGCAAATGGTGGGCCGGAATATGACCCCCATGATTTAGATAGAGATAATGATGGCATGGCTTGTGATTGGAATTAATTCATTTAGAAAATAAAAGAGTCAAAAAAAAGAACGACAATTTTTTAAGTCGTTCCTTTATTATTACTATTCTGTAAGCCATGATTTAAAGCTAAGATTAGACCATCCGCTTAGCGGTGTTAAAGGTCTTAATGGCTTTAATGGTGTTAAAGGTCTTAAAGGTGTTAAAGGGGTTAAAGGTCTTAATGGTTGTAAAGGCTTTAATGGACTAAGAGAACCTTCAATATCATAATCTGGGTTCCAAGCAACAATTTTACCACGAGTATCCAAACAATTAAATCCATTAATGGGTCCTAGCCATTTTAATGTTTTCGAAGAAAATACATTGTTATTACTTACAAAAGCAACCCAGTTTATATTTAAATCGAAAATGTTTTCTCGGTCTTGTATCCACCCAACAAGTTCAACATTCCTATCAAATAATGGTTCCAATTTACACACCTCCTTTTTAATACATAATTCGCCAAATTTTTACATATCCCTTCTTTTATGTCAGTAAGGAAATGTAAATACATATATACCAAAAGAAGCCCCTCGTAGGGCATGGAATTAAATCATTTAGTATAGTAAAGTGTTGAAGTATCAATATTTCACCAGCTAATATAGGGCATGTTCTGAACTAGCTACGAATCCAACAGCATCTTTACGATATTCAAAACTCCCCCATTTTGGTATCAAAACTTTTAAGTTATGACACTTTTTAAAAGGGGTACATGGGGTGATAGGGGGTATCCGTTCCAAAAGTTAGTGGTTTGAAAATATTAACATTAGTTTGTGAATACATAATTTTCTACTTAACATTTCTGTTTTGTATGCTATATGGTATTATTTTATTGGAAAACATTTCTAAGGGAAGGAGTGGTCTTTTATTATTTTCAGTACTAGAGAATGGGCAATAATTATTTGGACAATGATATTCCTTGTTTTTGGAATAATAGTTTTAATTAAAAATAAACAAGGTAATACTGTTACTAATATAATAGTATCTTTTATCAGGGTAATTAAACATCCAACTATGATATTTAGATTACTGTTTATTTTAATGCTATTTTATTTGTTTAATAAAATAGATGTATATAATGGAAGAATAGTATATTTTCTTATTTGTGTTGTGGTTTGTGT
>NZ_JBIWDU010000021.1:0-14185 GCF_044762155.1 Neobacillus sp. NPDC097160
AAAAGACATTATTATTGATAAGCCAAACTAATTTAAACTTTAATTTAATTATAAATCCATAACAGTATAGGACAATGTTGCTTTTTTTATCATAATCATAGATATGTTCTATAATTCCTCTACTAGTTACTCAAATTTCAATCATTATTTAATTAATTTTCTAATCTGTTCTTTACTTTGTTCAGAAATGGGAAATCCCAATTTTGTTATTTCATTTGTAAGCAATTTGATAAAATTTCTAGTGCCAAACCCAATAAATTTATCTCTACGCAAAATAAGGTTAACTTCCCTACTTATATTAGGATTTACTATAGGAATAGCTGATAAATCATTATCTACAGTAATATCAAGTAAAGTTTTCGATACAATCGTCACTCCAAATTCACTTCTAACAAGTTCGAATAACGATTCGATACTAGAGGTCTCAATAATTGGATACAAATTTATTTTTCGTGATATACATGTATAATTCAATAACTTTCTACATTCATGACTGTCTGGGAGCAAGATTAATGGTAATTTATTCAATTCTGAGAATTGTATTTCTTTCTCATTAACTAATGAATGGTTATTTGATACCACTAAAAATAGCTCTTCTGTGTATAATCGTATTTTTACAAATTTTTCATCTTCGAATACGTACTCGGAAGAATCAATTGTAACAGCAAAATTAACCTGATTCTGGTTTATTAATTCTAGTATTTCATCTGAACTTATAATTTTTACTGTTACCTCTGGATAATTTTTATGAAAATCTAATAGTAAGGTGGAAACTAAGTCTGTTAATTCGCCAGGTAAAGTGGCAATTGCAATTTTCCCTCCTTTTATCTCCTTTAATTCGCTGATTTGTTCTTTTACATTATCTAATGCATTAAAAATATTTTTACATTCGTTGGCTAAAATAGATCCAACATCAGTTATGGCTATTTTCTTTCCTAATCGGTCAAATAATGGCATACCTATTTCGTCTTCAAGAACTTTAATTTGATGACTTAATGTAGGTTGTGTAATACCCAACTTATCAGCTGCTTTTGTAAAATGAAGTTCTTTACAAAGTGTCATGAAATACTCTAACTGTCTTAATTCCATATAAAAATAATCTCCTATTTTTAAGTCCAATATTAATTGACTTAATTTATTTTTTTAAAAAAATATATTTCTTTGCATATCTTTACTCATATTATAAGAAATCCTTAATTTTTTAACCTTATAATAGCTTTATACTCTCCCTTTACCATTGCCTAAATGCTCTATTCCTTCATTTATGAAAAAACGTAATTTTCTCTAATTAAATTTATTAGAGAAAATTACGTTTTTGTTACTCAAGATTCAATAAAGTTTTATTTAGTGAGCCATATTTAATGTCTTATAGCCTTTCCTCTACAAAGATTTCTCTAAATAATTTGTTTATAAAGTTTCGTTTGCTATATAAATGATTTATTTTACTTTTTGTTATGGTGAACGTAGTTTAAATGTTAATTGTATGAATGTATATTATAAAAAGAGCATACGGTCTTATAAAATATCCAGCTATTCATTTGATATTACTTTTTAGTTTAAAGATTTCTATATGTTTAACAATAAGTACCCTTATTCTTCAATTTCTAAAGGGATGTTGTAACTATAAGTTTGACTAGAGCTTCTGATTTGAAATCCTTCAAAGAAATCAATAGTTAAATTGTCATCAAGAAAAGCTAACGAAGCTTTGTTTATATAAAATGATTTCCAGTTTGTCTGAATTTCTTCGAAACTTACATCTGATTTAATTAATTGTATTCTTACAACCCCATCCAATGGACGTCCACATCCTCCCATTTCATATTGTAGAAATCGAAAATGGTTAGGATATTTAGTCTCTAAACTTTTGAAATGTTCAATAGCAGCTTCTGTAACAGTAATATTAATTTCCATATTATTTTCCCGCCTTTTCTATCTTGGATTGAAAGTAGAATAATTTAGAAATTCCCAATTATAAGATTTATAACAAGATGCCTCAAGTACTTCAATTATTTGAAATTGTACTAAACGTTGAGCACCAGTGAACTTTGAGAGAATATCTTTGTCAATGTTCCAAATGATACTTGCTTCTCCTGTGATTTGTAATGTATCCCCATTATTAAAATCAAAAAACAGTAACCCAACATTGGGATTTTGAACAATATTTCCTAAGGTATTGAACAGCATGTTTCCTGAGTAATCCGGAAACACAATTGTTTTTTCATTAATGACATGAACAAATCCTGGCATCCCACCCCTATGAGAAGTATCCATCTTTCCCTCAGAACTTGAACTTGCAATAATAAAAGTATCGGATTCGCTAATCCAATTCTGTTGCTTTTTATTTAAAGTGTTGCGCGGATGAAATTTCTTATTTACAATTCCATCAACAGCTTTATAATTGAATCTTCTCGCCTGTATATATTTAGGGCAATTACCGAATACCTGTTCAATTTTGATTTCAAAGTTTCCATCTTGATAAACCATCGAAACCTTACCATTTATTCTTACTCTTATTCTGGAAGCAAAATCAATTACTATAATTCCTACTTCTCTGTTTTTTGAAATATTTGAAAATAAAGGGTCACCTTCAATTATTTTTGTATTAATTTTGACTATGTCGGGTTCGATAGCTTGTATGATACCAGGATTTCCTGCTAAAAATGAACTCCAAACCCTCCCCCTTTGATCCATAGAAGACATCGCCAATGAATTCTGTCCATTTAAAAAATTCATAAACTTTTTTGGCATTCTCGGTTGAATCATTGTACTTGCAGAGTTTGCGATTTTTTGTACACCTAGTATATTGTGTACAGTACGCTCTCCAGAATGAAAAACTTCCATTTATCATTCCTCCAATATACTTTCGAATAGTGAACTAGCTAAAATATATTCATATACTTAGATGAAATTAAAAACATTAGCTTCCTCAAATAACGAAAAGCAAACATTGATAATATAATCCTTTGTCATAAACAAGCTTTCGTTAGTTTTTGTTATTAAACATAGAATAATGAAAGCTATTTATTAAAAATAACTTCATTTTACACTAGTCCTATTTTGCAAAAGCATAATGGAGCCAAATGATTACTTTTAAGTTCTAAGCTAAATATATACAGGTATCCACACGTTTAAAAACAAGATTTACAAGATACTTCATATACCCCTTCTCATGAAATTTTTATCTATCAAAGATACTTCATCATTTGGTATTGCTATCTTGTAGAGCAACTTCATCTTAACTCTCAGTTATTAATTAATCAATCCTATCATTTCTATGATTAAGATAGATGTCATCTATTACAAAGGGCAAAAAATATTTGTATTAGGAGCAAATTTAGGAGGAACCCAAGGCTTTTAAATAAAAAGTAGATATCTGAGTTAGTTTATAGATGATTTATTGAAATCTCAATCATAGATATCGTCTATTGAAATGATAGAAATTATAGCATTGATGAATAATAGATACTTTATATAATTTAGTTAAGCTCATGAGCTAGCAGTAAAATTGGACAATATCAATTATTTAGAGGAGGCAATTTGTATGCATAAAACAGTTGCAGGTATCGTAATTCCGGATAGTAAAATAGCAGTTGAGGCGCAAGAAATACTTCGTGAGTATGGTAATGATTTACTTTGGAATCATTCAAATCGTGTTTATTTATTTGGTGCTCTTCAAGGTAAAAAAGCTGGTCTTAAGTACGACGAAGAGCTATTATATGTTAGCGCCCTATTCCATGATCTTGGGCTTACAAAGAAATTTAGTAGTCCAGATAACCGTTTTGAAGTAGATGGTGCAAATGCTGCACGGAGTTTTCTTCAACAACATGGTATGGACGATGAATCAATTAGATTGGTTTGGGATGCGATTGCACTTCACACAACGATTGGAATTACTGAATATAAAGAACCTCAAGTTTCATTAATTTATTCTGGAGTAGGATATGATGTTATGGGAGATGGATATGACGAAATTTCAGACGATCTTCGTGAACAAGTTGTATCTGCTTTCCCTCGGGATAATTTCAAGCAAAAAATCCTTCCTGCTTTCCTTGAAGGGTTCGCTCATAAACCTGAAACTACTTTTGGAAACATTAAAGCAGATGTTTGTTCTCTTCTTCTTCCGGGCTTTAAACGCAAAAATTTCTGTGATTGCGTTTTACACTCACCTTGGAAGGAATAGTTATTAAACTTTTTACTAGTGGAAACTGTAGAATTATAAAGAACAGACGAAAAAGATCACTTCATTTGCTGAAGTGGTCTTTTTCAATATATCCTTATCATGATTGTTCTTATTGTTAAACAAATAATTAGTAAGGTGAGTTGGTCTTCCATCTGGTTGTTACTATATGGGCAATTCAAAAATGCTTAAATGTAAAATATTTAATGAATATAAAAGGAGTCAAAATTCGTAAGTAGTGCATAAAAACTTGCATATTTTAGGCTCTTTTTTTATTTCCTTATTACGTTAAAGCGCCCGATTGTAGAAGATCAGTGCAAAGCCTTGTTGAACAAATGCTTCCGTTAGCTTATAAAGTACCATTCACCACGGTTAATATATAAATTTGAAGAGCCGATAAGAGAAATGCATTGCTATTTGCATTTCTCTTAATATTTTTATGTAGGCTTCTACTCAGATTCTTATTCGGGATTAACGGTAACAATCATACCTCTTTTACAATGCCATTTTAATTCTATTTCCACACAATCCTTTCAGCATTTCGTAAGGCTGAATGTCTCTTATCTAGGCATTGATTCAAAACTATCTCTCGCCTTTCATAATATTATCTTGTGAAATTAATCATACAAAAAGCTTTTTCTATTGCTAGAACCAGAAGTAAAATATTTTAAAATGATGATTAAAGGATAGAAATTTTTCTACGGATATGACTAAAAAACATTCCAAAATAAAAGTTTGGTAAATTACAAAGCCACCTAAATCGTTGTATTACCAACGTTCTAGGTGGTACTCTTTATTTTATTTTTTTATTTTATCAAATAAACTTAAAGCCTATTGAATAAGGATTCCATTTATTTCAATGTGAACGCTCCAGATTACCTATTTTGCATAATAGCCCTTGTTATAAAATGATCACCCTTAGCGCTCGAGAATTTTAAATTTAACGGAACCTTATCGAATAGGATTTTCAAAGTTCCAGTTAGTATAAATTGCTGCTGCAGTAACTGGATCTTCGGATGTATCTTCCGTAAAACCACCTATTTGATTACCCACTCTAAATGTAGGCTCAAATAACTGTTCTTCTTTAGGTGGTGCTGTTGGACCATCTATCCCCAATTCTGTTTTATCTGTGACTACTACTTTCATTCCGTTATCCAACGTAAAGCTCATTCCATCTTTTCCAACCTTTGTTATAACTCCTTCGATATTAAGCACGGCTTTTGTAGCAGAACCTGAATTGTCCACCACAATTCTTTCCGTCAAATCTAGTGCTGCATCGTTTTTTATATTTGTTAAAGCAACTACAGCAACTACAGCAACTACAGCACAAGCTACAAAACTTCCAACCATAAATCTTATATTTTTCATATAGACCCTCTTTTCTTTTTTTTCATATTCCATCATCTCTTTTTGCATTTTACTCTTAAATTCTTCGGAAGCATGAATCTGCTTCATCACGTTCTTATAAGCACTCATCACACTTATTCCCTTCTTCTAAAATAATTTTTAGCTTCATTCGTACCCTTCTAAGCTTTGAGCCTACCGTGTTTATTTTCATCTCTAATAGGTCGGCAATTTCTGCAGTCGTGTATCCTTCGTAATAATGTAAATAAACAATGGCCCTCTCTTTTTGATCCAGCTCAAAAATTTCAGGGAGAACACTCTGTTCCTCCTTTGCGATAAAGGTCATCTCTTCTGTTATCGGTACCGTCTTCTTGACACGGGAAGACTTAAAGTAATCGTTGCATTTATTAAAAGTCACTTTGATGAGCCAAGCCTTTAAATGTGCTTCATTATCAAAGGGTTTTTTCTGTCTCATGAGAGTCATATAGACCTCTTGAACAATATCCTCAGCCTCAGACATATTTTTTGTCTGCTGCACAGCGATTCGTATTAAGGTGTCGCTATAAGTTTGAACAATCTCATGAACACGTAAGCCGGCGAACGTTTTCATACCCAACCTCCTTCACTTTATAATACGATTCATTTTCGTTCATTCGTGCAACAGAAAAATTTTTTCCCAGAATTGAAATAGATTTGTTGTTCATTTATGACAAACATTAATAGAAAAAAGAGTGCGAACTCATCAGTAATAGATGAATCCTCACTCCTTTAAAAGTGAAGTGTTTTCTGTATTTTAAATTGTTCATTATTTCTCACTTCTACTTTTTACAAAACCATGTTTTTTTGCTCCCCATGAAACCACTAAGGCAATGATTACAATAATGAATAATGTCCATGGTATAGAATGGGCTCCTATCATATCAAGAAGAATCCCTCCAACTATCCCTCCACCTGCAATTGCAAGATTCCAAAATGTAGCACTGATAGGAATGGCAATGTCCACCGCTGCCTCTCCGGCTGCGTGAGCAATTGCTGTTTGAAGCAGAGTTCCTGCTCCACCAAATGATAGTCCCCACAAACCAACTGATAAGAAAACAACCATGATATTAGTGCTGTTAATTACTAATAAAAGAGAGGCTACAGCAAATACAATTAGACTGACTAGGACCATTAGTCGAAGCCATCGGTCAATTAATGCTCCTACTATCCATATACCTACTAGAGATGACAAACCAAAAACAAGTAATACGATCTCAACATAATTCTTTAGCCCAACGCTAGCAAAATAAGGGGCTACATAAGTGTAAAGAATATTGTGTGCCAACATCCAAGCCAAAATAACAAACAGAATCGGTATGACACCAGGCGTGCCAAATAATTCGCCTACCGAAGTACGTTTTCCAGATGCCTGACCAGGGAAATCTGGGACTTTCCAAAGAATCCATCCAATTAACACAAGTGATTAAATCGACATAATTCCAAATACTAAACGCCATCCCATTAATGCACCTAGGAATGTACCAGCAGGAACACCGATTGATAAAGCTATGGGAGTACCCGCCAAAGCTACAGCCATTGCACGTCCTTTAAATTGTTCAGGCACCATGCGCATAGCATATCCTGCTATCATGCCCCATACTACACCAGCAGCGATTCCAGCGAAAAAGCGAGACACAAGTGTTAAGACAAAATTTGTGGATAATGCCGTAACCCTATTAAAAATTAAAAAGATAAGAATCGCTAAAAGTAAAAGCGGATGGCGTCTCCATCCCTGTGTGGCTAACGCAACTGGAACGGCGGCGACTAAAGAACCGACACCATATAAAGTAACTAGCTGACCAGTTAGCGATTCAGAAATATTTAATCCTGCTTTAATTTGCGGCAGCAAACCTGCAGGAAGAGTTTCTGTCATGATTGCAATAAATCCTGCCATTGTTAAGGCTAGTAACCCTAACCATGGGAATGAATGTGAAGAAGTTTTTGACATCTCATCTCTCCTTTATTATGTTATTTAAATTAGTTGAATGGAAAATAATAATTGAACCATGGCCTTATTTCATTCAAATAATTTAGCAGGTTTTGTAATCATTAACCGCTTTTACTTGAGGGTCAATACGCCCATCTGTTTCCCCGCATACCCGCATAGACAATATGTCCAGCGCTTGAAAGTGTTCGAGCGGTAAGGGCACCAAATTCACTTGAAGCTCCTGTTATAACTATGACTTTTATTTTTTCACTGCTAATTTTTTTACCATGGCTTGTCCAATACCGCCAGAACCGCCTGTAACAAGTGCAACTCTCAAATCATGTGTTTCAATTAATTTTTTTGTCATGACATTTCCCCCTTTTTTATTAAGTAGTTGAGTGAAGTTACAATTATTAATATTTGTAACTTAACGACACGATTTATTATTATACACCGATGAGTTACAAAGTCAATATTTTGTAACTGAGTGAGTATCCTGTATAATGGAACTTAGAAAAACTAGGGGGTTCCACAATGGCAATACTTACAAAAGAAAAGATTTTTTCTGTTGCAGAAGACATTATAATGAGAAAGAGTGTACAAAAAACCACTCTTTCTGATATTGCAAAAGAACTTGGGGTTACACATGCTGCATTTTATAAACATTACAAAAATAAAGAGGACCTAATGCAGCAACTTGCACTTAGGTGGTTAAACATTACTTCTAAGGAATTATTAGAATGGGAAGCTCCTAAAGATGTAAGTTCTGCTGTTGCACTTCACGATTGGCTTTGGCTTCTGGCTACTACGAAGAAAAAGCTTTATCATGATGATAAACGTATGTTTCGGTTATATACGGATTATTTAGAAGGTACTCAAATCCTCGTTAATGACCACTTAAAACTATTAGCGCAAAAAGCAGAATCCATTAGTGGATTAAAAGAATCTGGCCCTGCTATTATTACAGCATTTATATATTTCCATAATCCATACTTTGCAGACCGTTGGGATAATGAGCTTTATAAGGAGGATTTTGAAAATGTATGGAAGCTAATTGCAAACAAACTGCCCTAAGTTAAGATGGCCCTTATTCTAAATGAGTGCAGTATAGTACTGGACTCAACAGGATTTTCAGGTCCAAATTGAGATTCTTTAAATAATAGGGATGCATTATTATTCTTGTTTTCTCAACCTAAGAATCAGAATTATTTGAATGTCGTTTAGGTGTTAGCAATTTATGTTTTTTGACAACAGATTCCATTAATTTACTCTCAAGATTTTCTCTAATTAAGATTTAAAAATGTAGCTATAAATTCAAAAAAGATGTTTTAAAAAACGCCATTAACAAATGAATTATCTTAATGGCGTTTTTTGATGTATACACTAAAGTTTTATATTTTTATTTTGCTGAATAATATTAAAGAGGGGTTACGAGTATTTATATAATTGTACTTATTAACAATTTCATATATAAAAATGACACGACACGGACCGATTGTTAAAAAATACTAATGGCATTTGTACAACTAAACTGCCTCATTCGTATTATATGGTGACCAGATATTTCTGGTTGACCATTTTTCATATGGTCTTATTATTACAGCCAGGGTAGAACGTAACTGCCCGTGGGGCTTCGACCTCGTCAGCTAAACGGTTCGCCCCCTACTTGTAGAAACATGTTTAAGACTTGTTGGGACTTAGATCTCGTATAACAAGCGAAGCTGTGACACTGCATGGAGGAATTAGGAGTACTGGCAAATTACTAGTTTAGGAGGAGGATTTAGATGCTCTTTGCGGAAGAAAAAATGCGTGATGATTTACGTAGTAAAAAACTTTCATGGTTAAACGAAGAGCTTAATCGTGTCCTACCCAAACAAATACGTGAAGATACCCGGAAATATTTTTCATAGATTAGCTTCTAAAAAAAAACAAACCTCTCATGAAATTCCCTAATTAAAAGGAATTAAAGAGTGGGGTTTTACCTTCTAATCATCAAATTGATTCAGAAAATGCCACTGCTTAATATCTATTGTTAAAAAATATGTCTAGCATGCCAATAATTACTGAAATTAATAATGCATCCTATACCGCTAGTAACACGGCATAATCATAGTATTATCTTAGTGATTTTATTGCTAGTAACGCTTATTTCGGTATTTGGTTCTGTTACTACACAGAACAGTTTTCCCCCTCTTCTAGAAAAGTAATACAGATAAAAAAGACTAAAACAAAAAAGCCATCTACTTTAGGTTGGTTGGCTTGCAAGTATTAATTGTATTGAAAATCAACTGTGTAGATAAAATAAAGTTGTAATGATGCATAGGATGAAAAAACAAGAATAATAAAGCATCCCTATTATTTAAAGAATCTCAATTTGGACCTGAAAATCCTGTTGAGTCCAGTACTATACTGCACTCATTTAGAATAAGGACCATCTTAACTTACTCTTTTTGTAAGTATTGCCATTGTGGAATCCCCTAGTTTTTCTATGTTTCATTATACAGGATACTCACCTAGTTACAAAATATTTACTTTGTAACTTATCGGTGTATAATAATGACGCGGGGAAGTAACAAATATTAATAATTGTAACTTTTCTCGACTACTTTATAACAAAGGGGAAATATCATGACAAAAAAATTAATTGAAACACATGATTTGAGAGTTGCACTTGTTACCGGCGGTTCTGGCGGTATTGGACAAGCCATAGTAAAAAAATTAGCCGAAAATGGATTTGCTGTTGCTGTGCATTATTCTGGCAATAAGCTTAGAGCAGAAACTATAGTGGATGAGATTGTACAGCAAGGCGGAAAAGCAATTAGTATAGGTGGAGATGTTGCAGATGAAAAAGTTATGCATGAAGCTTTCGATATAGTTGAAGAAAAATTTGGTGGTATTGATGTCGTAATTAATACAGCAGGTATCATGTTACTCAGCCCTATCGCAGAGATGAACTTAGCTGATTTAGATAAAATGCACCGCACAAATATTCGAGGAACTTTTGTCATATCCCAACAAGCGGCACGACGTGTTCGCAAAGGTGGTTCAATTATCAATTTTTCTACTTCTGTTACTCGTACACAATTTCCAACATATGGTGCTTACGTTGCAAGTAAAGCTGCGGTTGAATCAATGACAATGATATTGGCTCGCGAATTGCGTGGTAAAGATATCACTGTTAATGCCGTGGCTCCAGGTCCAACTGCAACACCATTATTTTTAGATGGAAAAGATGAACAAACAATCGATAAACTTTCTAAAGCAGCACCACTTGAACGTCTAGGTACACCAGAAGACATTGCCGACACAGTAACATATTTAGCAACTTCAGGACGTTGGATTAATGGACAGGTAATATTTTCAAATGGCGGTCTTGCATAGTTGGATTAGGAGGAATGGATAATGAATAGTGAACAAAAAGTCATAGTGATAACAGGAGCTTCAAGTGGATTTGGTGCTCTTACCGCTCGAACACTTTCAAGAGCTGGACATATTGTCTATGCGGGTATGCGGGAAACAGATGGGCGTAATGCTCCTCAAGTAAAAGCGGTGAACGATTATGCGTCCGATCATATGGTAAATATTAAAGCGATTGAAATGGATGTGAATTCACAGGATTCTGTTGATTCAGCAGTTAGAGAAATTTTAGCAGAACATAATCATATTGATGTCTTGATCCATAATGCCGGACATATGGTCGTTGGTCCAGCAGAGGCGTTTACTCCCGAACAACTAGCGGAAATGTACAATATAAATGTTTTATCGACTCAACGTGTTAATCGTTCTGTGCTTCCTAACATGCGGAAACGTGGAGATGGCTTGATTATTTGGGTGTCTAGCTCAAGTGTAAAAGGTGGAACACCACCTTACTTAGCGCCTTATTTTGCTGCAAAGGCTGGTATGGACTCATTAGCAGTATCTTATGCGGCTGAACTGGCCCGTTTTGGAATAGAAACTTCAATCGTAGTACCAGGTTCATTTACTAGTGGAACGAATCATTTTCTTAACGCTGGTCAGCCACATGACAAACATGTACAAGAGGAATATGATGATAAGTACACTGGTTTAATAGAACAAATAAGTGAAAAGCTCGCTGCTATTTCCCCAGAGGACGCTGATGTATCCATGGTATCTGATGAAATTGCACGTATTGTTTCACTACCAAAAGGTGAAAGACCATATCGAGTACACATTGATCCAGCGGATGATGGCTCAGAAGAGGTCTCGATAGTTGCTGATCGAATTCGAACAGAATTCCTCACTAGAGTAGGCTTAGATGATCTACTAACTCCAAAAACAGGAAAATAAACTGATGATTGAGAATAAAATTGAAGTCTTGATTTTTCCCTTCTTGCATATTAACTAAAGTTAGTACACATCACTGGTTTGAAACAGAATTTCCTTCTTTAGAAGAGACTATTAAATTAGAAAGGTGTTTTAGATTATGCTTAATGAAGTAGCAGGTATTAAAATTCCGGATTCTATATTAGCAAGGGAAGCACAAGATATTTTAAGAGAACACGGAAATGATTTATTATGGAACCATTCAAATCGCTCATTTCTATTTGGTGCCATTACGGGAAAAAAGGCAAATAAGAAATTTGATTTAGAGTTACTATATATCAGTGCATTATTCCATGATTTAGGGTTAACAAAGGAGTATAGTAGTCCAGATTTACGATTTGAAGTAGATGGTGCAAATGCTGCAAGAAGCTTTTTGCAACATTATCAAGTTCCAGATGAGTCGATTCGTCTTGTCTGGGATGCAGTGGCATTGCATACAACAACTGGTATAGCAGAACATAAAGAACCTGAAGTATCATTACTGAACTCAGGTGTATCTTTAGATGTTGTAGGGAAAAGTTTTGAACATTTTCCAGCTGACTTGAGAGAAGAAATTGTAAAAGCATTCCCACGTAATAATTTCAACCAAGATATGATTTCAGCATTCTATGAAGGTTTTAAGCACAAACCAGAAACTACCTATGGTAATATGAATGCTGATGTCGTTAAATTCTTTGAACCGAACTATAAACAAAAAAATTTCTGTGAATGTATATTACATTCACCTTGGAAAAATTAATCAAACAATAAAACATAATTGTTTGATCTAGGTTTATACTTCCAGTTTGTATCCAAGGGAAATATTAAAGGAATTCATCTATATGTACCCTTCCTAATAAGGTACTAAAATAAAAATATAATGAATTATAGTAATAAACACTTTGTTTAGTTTGTCTTGCTTTTGACATAAAAGCAAGACAAACTAACAGTTAGTGAAGTAATAAGACAAATAATTTTTTAGAATGACGAGTATGTTTTGAGCTTTTAGTTGGTATGATCCCATATAGAATAAATAAAAAAAGCCCTCCTTAGGAGAGCAAAAGTTCAAGCTGGCCGCTATTGCTAATGTTATAGCTTTGTCCTTTTTATTGTATCGGTAAGAGCGGTATTAACTTTCATAAATGTGTATGCTAGGCGGTTAATGTATAGGACAAAAAAAGTTGGAAACAAGGACTAAATATTCCGACTGTTGCCTTGGAATAAAGTATGATTAAATTAACTAAAATGTCGATAATAGCCCCAATACTATGTGCAAAAGCAATTATGTTTGAATCTAATCGCATTCCAGGTGTTTGGGCGTTATAATAATTATAATGGATAAAAAAATACACGTCAGTTGATATTTTTCTTTGTATTCATTAATTAAGTTAATATGTGGTCTTAACAGAGCAATAAGAGATTCAACTTCACTATCCATATTTTCTTCATAATGTAACTTCATTTCTGTTTCCATGCTCCATACCGTTTCAAACCGCTTACTTTGTCTTGATCCACGAAAAAAATAATCCCCAAAATTTAAAAAGCAATCTAGAAAACAATTAAATCCTGTTCTCTAGATTGCTTTTCATTTTTATTGTTTCGTCAATAGAGCCAAACACCGCTGCTATTAAACACATAAACTTTACCATTGATAGTCACAGTACCTGTCAGCATGGCACCGCTCGAATTTAAATAATACCATTTTCCTTCTAATTGAATCCAACCCGTGTTCATCTCGCCACTATTCTGCATGTGATACCAAGTGTTGCCTACTTTGGTCCAGCCAATTTGCATCGCACCAGAATGATTCAAGTAATACCATTTTCCGCCTTGTTGAATCCAACCTACATTCATCTCGCCATTATTCTGCATGTGATACCAAGTGTTGCCCACTTTGCTCCAGCCAATTTGCATTGCACCAGCGGGATTCAAGTAATACCATTTTCCGCCTTGTTGAATCCAACCTACATTCATCTCGCCATTATTCTGCATGTGATACCAAGTGTTGCCTACTTTAGTCCAACCAATTTGCATGGCACCAGAAGGATTCAAGTAATACCATTTTCCCTCTAATTGAATCCAACCCGTGTTCATCTCGCCACTATTCTGCATGTGATACCAAGTGTTGCCTACTTTAGTCCAACCTATAGTTTTTGTTCCGTTTTTATCGTAATAGTACCATTTTCCATTTTCCATTTTCCAACCTTCAGGTATTGTAACCTTCGTTCCAATTCGAACTATTTCATTTATTGGAGACTTCGTGACTTCTTCTGATTTTACTTCACGGTTAACTTCTTCACCATTAATGTAGGTTACTTCATATTTGATTACCTTCTGACCAACTTCACCCACTTGGTCAATCACTGTTACCCCTT
>NZ_JBIWDU010000021.1:14285-100804 GCF_044762155.1 Neobacillus sp. NPDC097160
TTCACGGTTAACTTCTTCACCATTAATGTAGGTTACTTCATATTTGATTACCTTCTGACCAACTTCACCCACTTGGTCAATCACTGTTACCCCTTGGTCTAGTTCTGCATCAAAGACTTCTTCCGTGGTAAATGGAATTTCTTCGGTTGAAGTTTCTTCTTTAACTTCTGTCACTTTCGTTCCAATACGAACAATTTCATTTACTGGAGACTTCGTGACTTCTTCTGATTTTATTTCACGGTTAACTTCTTCACCATTAATGTAGGTTACTTCATATGTGATTACCTTCTGACCAACTTCACCCACTTGGTCAATCACTGTTACCCCTTGGTCTAGTTCTGCATCAAAGACTTCTTCCGTGGTATATGGGATTTCTTCGGTTGTAGTTTCTTCGATTATTTCTCCAATCGATTTAAAGGTATGATTGAAAGTATTAGCATAACTTTCAGCTCTAGAACCTGCTACTCCAAAGATAATAAATTCATTATCACTTACAGCGTTAGATTTAAACGCATCTACTCCAATATAAGTAACATTCGGTGTAATCGTGACTTCACTTAAATTATTACCTTCAAATGCATGAGCTCCTATCTTCTTTATATTCTTTGTCAAAAAAATCTCAGATAATTGATTACGGAAAAAGGCTCCTTGTCCGATTTCAATTAAACTCTCAGGGAAGTTCATTTTTGTTAAATTATTAAAAACAAAAGCTTCTGTTCCGATACTCGTTATACCTGCTGGTAAATCAACTTCGGTTAATTGATTAAAAGCAAATGCCCCACCAGAGATCTGCGTTATGCCCTCTGGGATTGCGATTTTGGTTAATTTATTATATCTAAAAGCATCGTAATCGATACTAGACAAACCTTCTGGAAATTCTACTTCAGTTAATTGATTAAACTGAAACGCATAATCTCCAATACTCTTTAAACCTGTTGGAAGGGATACTTCCGACAATTGTTTACTTGCAAAAGCACTTCGTCCGATACTAGTTACTTGTTGTCCTTCGATTTCATCTGGGATTTTTACAACTCCGCCTGGTCCTTCATAACCTGTAATCTCAATTCCATCCCCATTTAATACATACTGAAAGGTATGTTCACTTCTTTGAAAGTCTGCTGCGGATGCGGATAGACTTAACGATAATACACTGATTGAGGTCATTACAATTGTCAAAAACCATAATATCCTCTTGTCTTTTACTATTTTTTGCATATTCCTTTGCTCCTTTTCACCCCGTAAGTGTTAATTATCTTATTATATATTATATATTAATCTAGTATTTCTAAATATTGTAATATCTACTACTGCTTCACTTTGGCTTCTGCTTCTGCCTTTGTTTTCGCTTTAGCTTCTGCTTCCTCCTTTGCTTTGTCCTCAGAACTCTTTTCCGCATTATTATCCTCTTCTTTTGAGGTATTTGAACTTTCAGATGAACAAGCAACTAAACTAAAAATTAAAAATAAAGCAAATAAACCTAATAAATACTTTTTCAATTCAATAACCCTCATAGTATTTTTTCTATCTTTGTATAACAATATCATATTTTGTAATATTTTTACTTATTTCAGAAGAATTTAGTTATATTAATTAGCAGTCATCTCTTCAAGGAAAGTCCTTTTAGTTGATAAATAATGTCCTTGCAAAAACAACTCCTTCCGTTAGTACAACAAGAAAAAGGCCGCCAACATTATCTCCTTAATGATAGAATAATAAATAAAGCTATACATCATAGGGGGAACAACATTGAAATTGAAATTGAAAAAGAAGGGGAATTGGCAAACAACAGTCACTTTTTTAGGAAAAGTCCTAAAATATTTAATTCTAAGTATTATGTTTGTATTTTTTTTAATGTATATATCCCGCTGTTCAAAAGAGTTGGTTGCGGAAAAGAAAGAAAGAGAAAGAGAAGAAGCATATGAATTTATTGAGAAATGTGAAAATCCATATACTTGGTGGGGAGTAAATGTAAATGGAAAAACTTGTGATGATGCCAGAAAAACATATTATCAATACACCGAGGAAGAATGGGAAGAAGCAAAGAGGGATTTAATTTATTTCGGCGAAATTACAGAGAAAGATTCATTATACGATAAAATAAAAAAGGGAACCTAAAGTAATATTAGATTAATTAAATAATTATTGCGAAAAAGATAACCATCAATGAAAGTTTAGAGAACAGTTTTTAAACAATAAAGCAGGTATTTCGAGAGGTTATGCCTCTCTTTTTTATTGAGCAACTCTTTAAAGTTTGACGCTATCTCTTTGTTGCACTATACTGCCCCAGTTACTTCAATACCTTTCTAACGTTTCCGTTTCTATAATCAAGGCAATAATTCCTCTAATATATCCCACACACCTATTGAACAATGGAGCTCCTATTGATGTTATTCAACGTTTACTAGGACACGAAAAAAGCGAAACAACTAGGATTTATGCTCAGTTAAGTGGAAACATTAGAAAAGTATTTTATAGAAAATATTAATTAGATGGAAAAAGGCAACGGATTTCCGCTGCCTTTTCACTATTGCACCCGTTAGTTTAAGTACATTTATTCACAAATGATGAAGGTAGAACAATGTATATCTGTTATAAAACGCTGAACGATAAAAACCCCCATAACCATCCATCCTTCATTTCATAGCAGTTTCCAAATATGCCAACAGCCTTAATAGTTATAATTGTGCCGTTTTCAAGGTTGCGTTCTCTTTCAAAAATATTATAAATAATCCTTTCTCCAAACATTCCTGACCCAGATATAATTTTCTTACCGTCTTTTACACACCCGTAGTTTGATTTCTCACATTTAATATCTAACTTTTGTAAAGTCCAACTTTCGAATTGTTCTTCAGAAGGAGCAGTTGATACCATAACTGTTAAAAGTAATAAAACCAACATTACAAGCACGATTCTAAAATTCTTTTTAAATTTACTTTTCATTATTTTTCTCCTTGGCTTTTAACATCTTCCTAATCTACTTAGTTTTTAGTAGTATTACCCTAGTAACCATAAAACCAAGTAAATGACAATAGATTTCCCCAATAAAATCATTCTAAATCTGATCTTTGTCTTTTCAGACTGAATCTTCCTAGATACTAGTAAATCAATGATTCCCGTTGAAATTAATACAATGAACTCCAGGGTACTCTATCCATTTTTCTCTCCCATTGTTTACAATTTATCCTTTTTATCTAAAATCCCTGGTAGGTATTTCTTCCTATTTTAATAGATTAATTCGAGATTCAAATAGGTTTCTCCTTCTTATTGAATTAACCTGCTTCGTTAGTGGAATAAGAAAAAGGGCAGCAGTAGCGTCCATTTCTTTGACTCTTGCACCTTTTTGCTGAATAACAGAAAAGTGAAATAAGGACTAATATAGCGAATGTAAAGGAATCGGAAAGTGTAAGTTAGAATATAATTAGGGAGAAAAGGATTTTTTGATTAAGATGTAAAGAGAGGATAATAAATGAAACAATATACTTGGTATGTCAATCTTGTGGGACAGGTTCAAGTCTATGAAGGTGATATTAATGAATCATTAATAAACGATGTTTACACGTTAGAAGACGCTAAGAAAGACCAATCGATCAGGCACGAACATCGCAAAATGGTACACAAGAAAAAATATGGAGGGTTAAGAGGAGTATTTAATAATGAAACTACCACTACGTGGGAAGTTGACAGGGTTACTTACGAAAAACGCCCGCAGATAAAATATTGGATACCTGAAGAATATGTAGATGCATTCTTTATGTGTATAGAAGAAATTAATCCGGGTCCGTGTTCGTACGGTGTAACAGAGGTTGATCTCAGCAAGTTTTTAGATTAGCCATCCAATCAAAAAAAATGTCTTTTTACGCTGTAGTGGGTATGAATAACAAGAAAACTCGCCGCATAATTCAACTAAAGCTCCCGTTACTTGAATAAAAAAAAGCATTACCGTTGCTCCAGTAATGCACTCTTTAGAAAAAAACACTGACCAGGAATGGCCAACAAATGTTCAACTCTTGCACCCTTCAATAACTTTTATCTTATTTCGGTAGAAATTGGATTAAGAAAGAAAAGTCCATCAGTTTCATTGTATTCTTTAACTTCAGCAGTAATATGAAGATTTTGTCCCATTCCAATATTTTCTGGTATTTCAGAACCAGTAAACTTTAAATCAAAGATACTGACATTTTTGAATTTGAACCTAGGTCCGCTTAAAGTTGTTTCACTATAATCACCAGCAGAAATTAAAATGTCATATCTCGTTTTATAATCCTTATATTTCATAATATGTGCTATATTTCCATCAAATTCAATGGTTCTACCAGCATATTTTTTTGCAAATTCACCGATAATTGGATCGTTTTCATCCTTGACTGCCAAAACAGCTGCAAGAGCTTCATTATTTTTTACCGTTAATATTTCCTGATTGCTTTTCGCAGATGTATCATTGATTGATTGTTTAACTGTCTTAGAACTCTTTTCATCAGTAGATTTGGTGTCCTTTTTCTTTTCATCAGTAGATTTGGTATCCTTTTTCTTTTCATCAGTAGATTGGGTGTCCCTTTTCTTTTCATCAGTAGATTTGGTGTCCCTTTTCTCTTCTTTTGAAAATGTGTGATATGTAATGACTATTTTGGAATTTTTTTTGAAACTATCATTTGCACTAAACTCAGTATCTCCATTAATCTCTACTTGTTCAATTTCTCCATCCTTTGTCAGCCAACCAGTAATTAAATCGTCCAGTACCTTAGTCTTAATATTGGTAAATCCTGTTTTTTTCAATTGCGAAATGACCGTTTGATAATTTTCTCCAACTATTTCATCTGAAGATTTGCTTACTTTTAGCATATTTGTATCTTTTTCAGCAGAACATGCTGAAATGCTAATAAGTGCAACCATTAGACATAGGAATAATAAAATTTTTCTCATAATGCCCCCCTTAAATTATGTATAAACTTAAATATATTTCCTTTTCTATTACTCTGAATAATACAAACAAATTCAAAACTATCATAACACATTGATTTGTTTTTTTACTGACAATCTAGAGCTATTTCCTAATACCTTCTAAAATTACAATTAGTAGACAGAAGCGCTGGATTGCAATAAAGTTTTAAATATAAGCGAATTATGTTTTTAAGACAGAGGATAGTAATTCGTGTTTAGAATAATTAGGAGAAATTAAAATAAAAAATTAGGAGAAATTATGATGAGTGATACTTTTATTTACGATGAAATGGAATGTAGAGTAAAAGAAAAAAATCCAAATATGGTTCCATTATTGAATAGTCTAGCATATGGAGAAAGACAGTATATTACATTTGTAGACCGCTATGATCGTCTCTATAGAGATATAGTAGAAAAAGCGACTAAAACACCTTTCGGTTTGGCATATAGAAACGGCGGAACTGATGAGTGGGATGCTGTAAAAAGAGAATGGTTCGACTATAAAATAAAACCGATGTTAATTGACGATGCCCACGAAATTACATTACCAATTGGCCATCCCCAAAAAAATATATTATATATAGCTCATCCTCTATTAATTGGAGTTTATTATCCAGCAGCAAATTTTCATCCATTAACTTTAGAAACGAAATACTTTGAGCTGATCAATTTATTGTCTAGCCTTGGAGCCAAAGAAATCGAGGTAGAATACTTAAGTGGCTTAAAAAGAGAATCATCCTTTAATATAAAAGTGGATATTGGAGTATCATCAACTAAGTCAAATATAAATAGTACCAAAACCGAATCAACTAATATTCTTTATAAAGCAACCCTAGAAGGCAAAGAACCATCCCTTCCTGAAAAGTTAAGTTGGTTTCATAACGAGATTTCATGGCAACAGCTAACTAATGATCGTATGAATTATGGGTTAAAAGAATTTCAATTAGCAATGGAATATAATAATGATTTTGGCATTGATGATTTTATTAAATCAGAAGCTACCTTTCCCTCCCTTTTTGGAGGAGTAGAACTTGGTGGAAAATATGTCTCGCATCAAAATACCGTTTGGAAAATTAAAGGTACATTTTAACTTAGCCTTTTTTGTTACGTAGTAAGCTACAAGGGACTTTTAGTAAATTACTGCAACAGTCATTTCTTAATGTAACCTTGGAATAAAGTTTGATTAAATTAATTTAATAAACCTTGATAAAAGAGTAAATAGAAAAAGCGTGTTTTAAAAATCAATTGATCAAAACACGCTTTTTCTATTTTCAATTGAATCATCCTCTAATAAAAAGGTTTGATAATTTCTGTGATCCTTACTCAATTAAATCACCCTTTAGATCAATAAAAAATAATAACGCCTACCCGCTTAAGGCTGACGCTATGCATGATGCCCCCTTAATCCATCACCTTCACTCCTACCACACTATCGAAGACCACCCTCTCAAATTCTCCAGGCTTCACCTCAATGCGTAGCTCATGCGTAATTGGATCTACGTAATGAACTCGACCATTAATATCGTAAGTAAATCCGTCATCCCATACCTTCAGCTTTACGGAATGGTTATATTCCATCGAGTAAATTATACGCAGGTCGAATTCCTCTCTCTCATGTTCGTCAATGATAGACTTCCTTCTCCGTTCAGTATCGAGCCAAAAATCCCGCTGCATCTTTGCTTGTTCGGGTTGGAGATATGCCGCAGCCCATTTGATTTTACCTCGGTCGCGAATCGCCATAATAATCACCTCGATAATATTATACACGAACAAAAGTTCTGTTTATAGTAAAATAAAAGACCACTTTCTCTACAGTCTTTAGTTATCTTATTAAACAAAAGCACCCGTTTGTTTAAGTACAATTATTCACAAACTCAAAATTTATGCTACCTAATCGACATTTTAATACCACCTTAATTATTGGGGAAAATACCTTTGAGGTGATTAGAGTGATTAAAAAGGTTTTAATAAGCTTTTGTATTTTTATACTATATACAACCAATGCTATGGCTCAAACTAATCATCAAATACAAATTATCGATATAAAAAAAGGTAAAGTTATAAAAAATGTTCAAAAAAGCCCTGATTTACAACAAGAAGTAGAGAAATTTCTTGAAGGAATAACAGGGGTTTACGTGAAATTGAACCCATATCCTAATAATGGGTTTGTGATAAAAATCCCTTTAGAACCTAATGTTACGGTTAAAAATCAATGGTTCAATGACCTTGTAGATGAAGTAATGATTATTTTTCCTGTTCAAGAATAGCCATATTTATTGATTTTTGACAATGAGAACCAACCACATTTCTTTAAATTTCAAGGCAAAACAAGCAAATTCTTGGGATTATTGAATTTTAAGCCATAAACCTCAGAAATGAGGTTTATTTTATGCTTCTTATTAAACTGAATCGTTAGAGCCAATAAGAAAAAGGATGCCGTAGCAACCTAACCTTTTTTCGCTCAAGCACCCGTTACTTTAAGTATATTCCTTCACAAACTCCTTCAAATCTGTCTCTCATTTGTTGAACTCTAATAAGGGGTAGCACCCATAGTAAATTTCTATATGTGTTATATATAGTAATCTTTAACATCTTTTAATTTCGTTCATACATTAATTATAGTCAGGTAACTCATTATTCCAAGGAGGAAAAAAATAAATGATGTCCTACACTTATGCACCATCTCAAATGTATTCAGGACAAATGATGCCCTATACTGGTATGCCATCTCAAATGTATTCAGGACAAATGCCCTATACTGGTATGCCATCTCAAATGTATTCAGGACAAATGATGCCCTATACTAGTATGCCATCTCAAATGTATTCAGGACAAATGATGCCCTATACTGGAATGCCATCTCAAATGTATTCAGGACAAATGATGCCAAATGATGGACAAATGTTTGGAGATCCGCAAATGGTTCCACACCCTGTTCTTACCTTAGCAAGACAAACAGCCCCTAATCAAATTGAAATAACTTATGACCGTCCAACTGATTTAGCATCTGCAACCAATGTATCAAATTATTGGATTAGAAATAATTTAGATAGACCATCCGACATTGCAACAGTTGAAAGAGGTAATATGAATCTTCTCCCTACCAATAGCCTTAGACCTAACATGGCAAGAATTACTCCAGTTGGTAATTCAAAAACAAGATTTTTAATAACATTTAACATAAACGCTACACCTAGTGTTCAATATACGGTACTACCCTGCTTTGTTAATTTAGAAGGAAGAACAGGTTTTAGGGGAGAAAATTGGGGTCCTGAAAGCAGAAATACCTTTACTGCCCAAAGGTTTTAATCAAATTTAAACCATCGTTAAAAAATCCATCGTTAAAAAATGGGCGTTCAAAATTGAACGTCCTTCTAATTTAGTCAAACATACTTAAATCCTCCGATTAGTGCCTTTAGTTATATAAATTAAAGTTTATCATAATGATTTTTTATCATTAGATTTTTTGTGTGCCCTTGTTAAGCTAACCTGCCCCGTTAGCTCAAGAAGAAACTTCAACAAAAAAGAGCATTAAGCCTTCTTGGATTAATGCTCCCATTACTTTATGAAGGGAAAAATTCCATAGGTTCTGTACAATGAACGTAACCATTTTTCTTATAATAATTAATTGAATCATCACTTGGCCATACAATAACAAATTCATAATTGTTTTCTTTAATCCACTTATTTATTGAGTTTAGTAATTTACTTCCTACCCCCTTATTTCTATACTCTGGAACTGTATATACGTTGGTCATATAAGCAAATGGATATGTTATCCTACCAGGGCGAGGCACCTTTTGTATTAATTCTATGAATATATGCGAAACAATTTTTCCGTTATCCTCCGCAATCCAAATAAACCATTGGTTTCTATTAAGAGCGTTCTCTAAAAAAGTTTGGCATTCTTTTTCAAAATCACCGAATGATTCGTTTTTTTTACTTTCATCATGTTCAATTGAAAAATCCCATCTCATTCTTGTTAATTGCTTAATGTCTTTTACTTCAGCAAATCTTATATTCATAAGAATTCCTCTCCATATCATTAGATAAAAGCATTGGTATTAAAGGTATATTCTATAAAAATGTTGAAAAATCCTTGTTAAACTAAACTGCCCGTTACTTCAATAAGAAAAGCCACCAAAAAAGGCAGCTTGATCTTAAACTCTTGCACCAGTTAATGAAAATTATTTCTCTAACATATTAATCAATTTTTCATATCCCCGCTTTTTAGCCAATTCTATTGGAGTCAGACCTGTATTGTTTTTTAGTGTTGTATCGGGATTATACTGCAAAAAAAGTTCTACCAAATCATAATACCTTCCTTTACATTCAACAATAGCTGTCATTAACGCACTATTTCCATATTTATTCCTAATATTAATATCTCCGCCTCGATTAAGAATTTCTTTAGCAACAGTCAGATTAGGATATATTGCAATGTAGTGTAACGAAGTAAAACCGTCTTCATCCGTCATATTTATATCGATGCCATTATCTATTAAGAACAACGATATCTCGAATTGCCGACCTGCTATTGATTGGTGTAATAAGCTGTGACCATATTCTTTTTTATGGATATCGTCTAAATTGAAATGGTTTTTAAATTTTTCAAAATCCCCAAACCTTGCTAATACAAAAATATCTGCTTTTTCACTTGGCACTGTTACATTCTTCCTTCCAAAATTAGATAAATAATAATTTCTACTTACTCATATTATTTTCCTTCATCCACTAACCGACATTAAAGTTGAATAACAAAAAAGCCACCATTTATGGTAGCTGGATCTTCAAGTAACGCACCCGTTAGTTGATGAACTATATTCAGAAAATGTATTTATGTCTTCATAATCACAAGGAAGGAAATGTTAATCAATTGTATTTTTCAATTTTCTCTTTTTATGTTCCATACTCCATTCGTGCATTGAATCTAAAATCGGTTTCAATGTCATTCCATACTCAGTTATAGAATATTCCACTTTAGGTGGGACTTCACGATATACCTCTCGACTTATGAGCCCCTCCTCCTCTAGTTCACGTAATTGATTTGTTAGCATTTTGGGAGTAATGCCTACAAGTGCTTTTTTTAATTCTCCATATCTCATTGTGCCTTCCGACATTAGATACAATAAGATGATAGGCTTCCATTTCCCAACCAAGATGGAAAGAGCATCGTGTACTTTACAAAATTCAGGTTTTATTTTCATCTTTACCTCCAATAGTATCTTTTTACATACTATATATCTTCAAAGTGCATACTTATATAATTGATTTTAATGGTTTATTATGATCATGAAAAGGGGGCAATTAATATGAATACCGAAAATATTAAACGTCGTGAAATAAAAAAAGTATGGACAGTAACCGAACAAAAAATAAGCAATATTCATACCGCAAGTCCTATCCTTGCACCTGGCAACTGGGTAGACTATGATCCGTTCTTATTACTAATGGAAGATAAATTTCAAAAAGGAGCATTTAGTGAGCATCCTCATCGTGGTATAGAGACCTTAACATTTATCATTGACGGAAGGCTTAATCATTATGACAATGCTACGGGGGCGGGTGGAATCCTAGAAAAAGGGGACCTTCAATTTATGACTGCTGGTAGAGGAGTGATCCATAATGAATCACCACTTGACGGTGAAACAGTTCATCTTCTTCAGCTTTGGGTTAATCTACCTCGTAAATATAAAATGGTAAAACCCCGTTATCAAAATATGCATGCAAAAGATATGCCTGTTCATCAAGAGAACGGTGCCTTAATTCGAGTATATTCAGGTTCGTCTGGAGATATTGTATCGAACACCCTGAATTACGCACCTGTCACGTTTGTAGAAATGGTGTTGGAAGAAGGAGCATCCATTAGTCAAGACCTTCCTGGTACCTATAATGGCTATATTTATGTATTAGAAGGAAGTGGATCATTTGGTGAAAATAAAGTTGAGGCGAGAAAAGGGCAAGCAATGTGGTTAGGTTCCGCAAATGATGGGTTTAGGAGCAGTATTCACATTTCTGCAAACGTAAAATCACGTCTTGTTCTTTTTGCAGGTGAACCTCTCAGAGAACCTGTTGTAGCATATGGACCTTTGGTAATGAATTCAGAAGAAGAAATTCGACAGGCTTATCGGGATTATCAGGAGGGTAAATTCGAAACTCCAGTAGATTAAAGATTTACGGAAATAGTTGAATGAATTTGATTAACTCAACAACGAACAAATTAAATAAAGAAAATTAAAGGAGCAAAAAGATGATAGGGTTTGGTTTATTGTTAATACGCTTAGTAATTGGATTGTCATTCATAGCTCACGGAGCCCAAAAGTTATTCGGCTTTGGTGGAGGCGGCGGTTTAAAAGTAACTGGGGAGCATTTTGAAAAATTAGGAATAAGACCAGGGGTAACAATGGCGTTACTCGCTGGGCTATCGGAATTAATAGGTGGAGCTATGTTTGCGTTAGGGTTACTTACCCCACTTGCAGGCATTGTGATTGCTGGAACAATGGTAGTAGGGATTTTAAAAGTTCACGGACCAAATGGTTACTGGATTACAAAGGGTGGATATGAATACTGTCTTGCTGTATTAGTTGTAGCAATTGGTGTAGCTCTAACGGGGGCAGGACAATATTCACTCGATGGTATTTTAAATTAAATCCATTTTTAACAAATAATTTGGAATCAAGGAATCAAACGCTCAGAAGCTAATTCTGAGCGTTTGTTGTGAAACATCATTAAGTATTTCTATAATGGTTAAAGGGGTCTTTGTATGGGACAGGCAACGACATTCTTTATTCAATTAACCTGCTCCGTTAGTGGAACAAGAAAAAAGGGCTGCCGCAGCAAACCCTTTTAAACTTAAGCACCCGTCAGTTAAATAAGAAAAGGGACGCTTATTCCACAATCGTGCCCGTTTATGGAAGAACGTTATTGAAGCAATGCACCCTCATATCTATTCTTTTCAAGTATCCGTGCAGAGCTTACATTCGCATGAATTACGGTGGCATGGTGTTTATGAAGATTAAGCGATTTAAATACCACTATTCATCATCATTAAAACGATTAGATTCGTTTAGATTTAATCAAAACCATGAACCAATAATAGGATATCGAAAAGGACGCTCATTAAATGCTTTAACAATTCCAACAATCGGAGCTATTATAGCAATAAGTCCAAAAATAATGAGGAATGGAATCCCGATTAATATCCAAGAAAAAAAAGCAGACACTGAGATTAAAATACCAATCACAATATGAAATACCAAAGCCTGTAAGGATAAGCTTTTAATTTCTCGATCTGAAATAATAAAATATGTGAGAATGGGAACTAGTATAGGTGCAAACCAAGTACTAGCATGAATCAATATTTTGAATCCCTTATTTTCCATTTAAAATTTACTCCTCTTTGTATCGTAATATTTAACAAACCTTTATTCATTAATCATTATAAAGTTTTGGTTAGAATATTACATCAGGCTATGAACTAAATCGTTATACGACTTTGGTCGTAGTCCAAATCAAAATTCCAGTATGCGAACTATTCTTTTACATTTTCCAGCTACTGAGATTACTCCACTATATGGCCCGATTGTGGAACAAGTTAAAAATTTTTTCTTCAACTAAACTGCCCTTTACTTCAATAAGGATTTGTTAATAACCGTCTGAAAAACGAGCGTTTTTGAGACCTTTGTGTCTATTGAATTTTGCAGACAACAACTTAGAGAAATAATACGTCAACTCACATCAATTGATTATAATTCGCCAATTATTATGAAAGGCAAAGTAATTGGAATAAACGATTAAACTAATTTGTTGGAAGTTCATAATTAGATCAGATCTATAAGTAGTTTATTTTGAGTTTTTATCTAGGGATGGAATTGCTTTAGCGGTTCCATCTTTTTAACCTTAGTGCTTGCTGTATTTTTAGCAGCATGCTCTAATGGCGATAAGGAAAATGACCATTCAAATATGAATAACGGTAAAAAAACTGAGCAGAAAAAGGATACAGACAAATTAGACCATGAAAGCATGGAAGGTATGGACCATGGAGAAATGAATCATTCAGATTCAGGTAAGGTTCCAGAAGGTCTAAAGGTAGCCGAAAATCCTAAATTTAAGGTTGGAAGTAAAGCAATCATTCATACCGACCACATGGAAGGAATGAACGGTCCTGAATCAACCATTGTTGGTACGTACGACACTACGGTTTATTCGATCTCGTATGACCCAACAACTGGTGGAAAAAGAGTAACAAATCATAAATGGATTATCCATGAAGAAATTAAGGATGCTGGTGATAAACCGTATAAACCTGGAGATGGAGTGATTGTAGAGGCAGACCATATGAAGGGAATGAAAGGTGCAATAGCAGTAATTGATACTGCCCAACAAACCACTGTCTATATGGTTGATTACACTTCTACAACTGGAGAAAAAGTAACCAATCATAAATGGGTAACTGAAGACGAACTTTCAGCTAAATAATTAACAGAAAAACACCAGCAATTCGGATTTGTTGGGGTGTATCAGAAGGACTTTACCAGGTAATTTCTGAGCCTACTGAAATTTCACCAAAAGTGGAAATCCGAAAGCCTGAACCACTTAATTTTGAGGATGATGATTTAGACGATTTTCAATGGGACTACTCTAAACATAATGAAGCTGAGAAGCAAGCTGAACCAGAGGATCTTGCGGAAGAAGAAGATACAGATGATTTGCTTGGCGGATTTTTAGCAAAGATGAACCAATAAACACCAAATGACTTTGAATGAACAAAGTCAAAGTTTTTATGCGTTGCAATGCTTTTTTCATTTGCTGCATCAATTCCTTCGTTTTGCTTGTTGGCTTGCTTCCGTTAACTACAATTGATTATCTATATCCGAGGGCACGCGACCAATCCCCGAATCAAGTACCTCTATCTTATACATTGCCCAAAAAAGCTCCTTGGTTGTACTATCCTCCATAAAACTTACATGGTAGTCATCGGTATGAATACTTTCAAAACTTAAATACTCGGTCGCATCAGTAAAAGTATCATCAGGGTTGGGCCAAGTATCATGCTCATACATTGAAGTACCGTGCAATACTATAAATTGGTTACTAAAAGTTACAATTTTTTTTTGGTTATTAACATAGAGACTATCACCTTCATTAAGAACAATACGATCGGTAGAGTTTCTATGCCACATACGGAATGTTTCTATTATTTTTCTTGTTCCGTCGTTCATCATTCTGCTTATATACAGGTCACCGTATATTTCTAAATCTGGTCCTGGGTCATCACCAGTCCTAACATTAGTAATGCGTTCTAAAGTAATATTCAAAAACTTCCAAGCTAACCCCAATTTCTTTCACCTCATTATAAGTTTTTTCTGCATTCTTTAGTTTATTCCTAGTTCATTTTAATATCCGTTTTATTGACGTTGTGATGAAAAAAGTCATTAAGAAAAGCTGCCAAAATGACAGCTTTAGATGCAACTCTAGCATCCGTTTGTTTAAGTGTAATTCTTCACAAACTTATCCTTTTAAAGTTCATTTAATACAGGAATGCTGCCCCTTTAGCTCAATAAGCCTTAACAATTTGCCCCAAAGAAAGAGCACAATTCTTGCTGCAGAATTGCTCCCTATAACGTAATACATACTTTATTTTTAGATTTCTTTAATTGAGGGTAAGAATAAACTCCTCCACATCTTCGCCACGTGCATTAGAAAACCCACTGTCCTCACCAGTAATCATGAATCCACATTTCTCTAGAACCTTAAGAGATCCGACATTGTCTTTCGCGGCACGAGCATAAAGGGGACGAATTGTAATGTGCTTTAGAAATTCCCGTAAAGCTTTTGTTGCGATTCCTTTTCCCCAATATTCCTTTCCAATCCAATAGCTAACTTCTGATTCTCCGAACTGCTCGAAACATGAAATATGCCCAACCACATTCTTTTCGACAATAATCGTCTGCTTTATAATTTCCTTATCCTTAAGAATTTTGTTCCAGTGTGTAGTGAAGCCATCCCAATCACTGGGGTCTTTGCTCGTAAAGGCTGCCATATGGTTCGCTTCATGGTTCTGTTGATGCTTAAAAAAAATAGGAAGATCATCCTCAATTACATTCCGAAGCATTATATTACTCATCAAACTCCCCCTTTGCCGTTTACTTCATTTTAACAAACGTGTGTTCCTGTTGCAATGAATTTTCAGAATACTAAATCCGTTTTATGAACAAAAATATTCTCTGATCAAACCACTTTGTTTTGCCATTAATAATACTTTTCCTTAATCCGTTAAATGTCCCGATTGTTGAAAAAAAGCTAATGACGATTGTTCAACTAAACTGCTCCGTTAGTAGAATAAGAAAAAGGATCGCCGCAGCAACTCTTTATAAAACTCGAGCACCCGTTGGCTGAATTAGAATACATTATATCTTTCTAACATCTTCCCATATTTTTTGTGCAATAGGTAAACACTCTTCTTTAGTGAAACTCCAGTCAAAAGCTTTCGTGAAGATTTCATCAATCCCTTCTGCAAGAGTATTTATAGAGTCAACTTTACCAAGTAAAGCAACAATCCTTCCTATCTCCATATCATATTCATCATCGGGGGCTGATGGTAGTAAACCAATCGGATCCCAATAATTAACACTTTTTTTAACTAAATTAAATAATTCATTGTATTTCTCTTTTAGTTCTTTATTTGACAATATGAACCTCTCCTTTGAAACAATATTCTAATTCCTTCTTTCACTAAACTGCCACTTTAGTGCAATAAAAAAGGGATTGCTGCAGCTATCCCATTCTTTAACTCTTGCACCCATTGGTGATCATGAGACCTCCATTAAAGACATTTTAATTTTGTTATTGCTTTAAGGACATCTCCTCTATGTTTCGAAAGTTTCATCCACTTTGGTAGTCTACTTTCAGCACTTAAATAATATAAGCCAGAAGGTCTCACTCGTTCTTTAATATAATTTTCTATATCGAAAAGATGTTCATAATTAAAGAACCAAAGTTTATGTCCGCAACATTGAGTTTGAAGATACAATGGCAAGCCAAAGTACCAATCCACTCCTTGTTTCACATCATATAATTCGTGGCTAAAAGCCCAAAGATTATCCCATCTTCGTTTCGGATGAATATCTTTGGTGTAGCCACATTTGACACATAACAACCGTTTTGATTCATGTCCCAAATATCTAGGATTATCTTTACCTTTTGCTTTATTTGGAGTGAAAATTCTAGCACAACTCCTACATTTAGGACACTGAACAAGAAACAAGTCTGAATAGGCTAATAACGTTGGACCTACACCATCAAGCATTAGAAACCATCACCTACTATCCGTAAACGTTATCCTAATTATAATTTATTTTTTATTATAAAAGTCGATTCTTATTAAACTAAACTGCCCCGTTCGTATTATAAGGTTAGCCAGAATGCTAAATATTCCTGGTTGACCATTTTTTATTTGGTCTTATTATAACAGTAGCCAGGGTAGAACGTAACTGCCCGTGGGGCTTTGACCCCGTCAGCTAAACGGTTCGCCCCCTACTTGTAGAAACATGATTGAGGCTGGTTGGGACTTAGATCTCGTATAACAAGCGAAGCTGTGACACTGCATGGAGGAATTAGGGGTACTGGCAAATTACTAGTTTAGGAGGAGGATTTAGAAATGAATCCAGTCATTGGTCTGGATATTTCAAAAGGGGAAAGTCAGGTTCAAGCATTTTTAGATAAAGGCAAACCATATCGTAAGAGTTTTAAAGTTTCTCATACCCTAGAAGGTCTTAGTTTACTTGTAGGTTTTCTTGAGGAAGTTAAGAGAGAAACAGGTAAGAAACCACCTGTCGTTTTAGAGGCAACAGGACATTATCATTCCTCTGTTGTTCAATACTTAGAGGACCGTGGATATTTAATGATTATTATTAATCCATTGATTTCTTATAAGGCTAAAAGTTCAAGTCTTCGAAAAGTAAAGACAGATGCGGTTGATGCTTACCTTCTTTGCGAACTGTTTTATAAAGAGGATCTAGAGCCATATAAAAAGCGAGGAATTCAACTTTTAAACCTTCGAAATCTAACAAGACAGCACGAGAATATGACTGGGGTATTAATCCAAACAAAGCTACAATTTCAAGCCATTCTGGACCAGGTCTTTCCTGAATATAGAGGGGTTTTTGGCGACTTATATTCAGTGGTATCACTCTTAACTCTTTCAGAGTTCCCCTCATCTGAAGATATATTAGAGGTAAGTGTAGAAACAATATCTGACAAAATCGCTCAATTATGTAAAAGTCGTTCATACAGTTGGGCTAATGAAAAAGCTATTCAACTCAAAGCTGCCGCAAACCGAAATCCGTTTGAAAAGACTTTGTATCAGAGTCATATATTGAGTCTTGGTATGTATATAAACATCATTCTTCAATACAAAGAGCACCTATCCAAGTTAAAGTCAGAGATAGATGTCCTTGCAAAAGAAGTAGAAGAATAGAATATTATCAAATCTATCCCTGGTATCGGAGAAAAGATCGCTGCAACAATCATTTCTGAAATTGGGGAGATAGATCGATTAACTGATCCTAAAAAGCTGGTAGCTTTCACTGGAGTTGATCCTAGTGTATTTGAATCTGGTAAGTTTACAGCCACTAAGAATAGAATCACAAAAAGAGGATCCAGCAGGTTTCGTCACGCCTTATATATGGCCGTTCGATGTGCTATACGTGACTGTCGCAAGAGCAAAACAAGCGTTGAGATCATTCCTCGTAATAGGAAATTACGAGAGTTCTATGATAAGAAACGTGAAGAAGGAAAACCCTTTAAAGTAGCTGTCATTGCCTGTGTAAATAAGCTCTTACATTGGATATTTGCCCTTCTAAAGAATAAAACAACTTTCCAAGATATAGATTAAAACCTATATCTAACTAAAAAACACATATCCTTCCAAAATTAGTCTAACGGAAGGATATTTGGCATGCACATTTTTAATATAGCATGAGATATTTTAAATTTTTATTGAAAAATATTGACAAACTATTAGCTGGTTTAGTTTAAGTGTAACAATTCACAATCATTTTTAAAGGTCTTAAATTCAAGACATTTCATTAATATTATTTTTATTAGTCATAAAAAATTATAAATCATTACGGTAATGACCAAAATGACCATATGACCACCTGCTCAACTAAAATAACATATTCGTATGATTGGAGGATTGTTATGAAGGGTACCGTTTTTAAAAGAGGAAACACCTGGACCTACGTAGTCGATATAGGTCGGGATCCCAAAACCGGTAAAAGGAAACAAAAGTCTAAAGGGGGCTTTAGAACAAAGAAGGAAGCTGACTCATCATTAAGGAAGCTATTAATGAAAGTCGAAGAAGATAGATATCTCGAACCTTCAAAAGAAATTTTTTCTACCTTCTTTGAGAAATGGTTCTTCCGGCATTATGCAAAAAGAGTTTCTATTACAACATATAACAGTAAGAAATATGTTGTTAAAAAGCATTTAATTGAAGATAACATTTTTAGTAACAAACCGATTTCCAAAATTACTACAAAAGATATTGATGACTTCTATGATATAAAACTGGATGAAGGCTTGGGCCCTGCTTATATTCGTATAATGCATAATCTATTAAGGCAGGCTTTTGAGCAAGCAAAGATATGGAATATGATCAATTTCAATCCGGTTATTAATGCATCTCCTCCTCCAATCAAAGATTGTGACATTGCTACATGGACAAAAGATGAGGTTAGCCGCTTTTTAAAATGTATCAAAAGTGAATCAATTTATATAGCCTTTGTTATCGCTATATATACAGGTTTACGGAGAGGTGAGGTACTAGGCTTAAAATGGACGGATATTGATTTTAAGACCCAGGTGATTAATATTCGTAGATCCCTTGCCTGTACAGATAATGGTTTAATTCTTAAAGAAGTTAAGACTAAAAGTTCAAGAAGACAAATATCAATTTCCCCATTTGTCATCAACGTGTTATTAGCACATAAAGAACAACAGGATAGTTTAAAGAAACGATTAGGATTAATTTTTAATGATGAGGACTTAGTTGTTACAGATGAATTAGGCGGAAGAAAGGATCCAAGAAATTTACTAAGACAAATGGAACGATTAACAAAAAAAGCAGGAGTAAAAAGGATATCCTTTCATGGCATAAGGCATACACACGCGACCCTGATGTTAACAAATGGAGAAAACATTAAAGTCGTCGCAGACCGCTTAGGACATAGTCGGGCATCTACAACGCTTAATTTCTATGCTCACTCTATTCCTGCTATGGATGCAAACGCTGCAATCTCATTTGAAAACTTTTTAAATAATGATTGTTAGCAAAATGTTAGCAATAGGCAAAATATAAACAACACATACAATACCCTAGGTAAAAAAAAAGGCTAAAAACCTTGATAAATCAAAGCTTTTAGCCTTTTTAAAATGATGACCTGTGAGGGGTTCGAACCCCCGACCTCAACCCTGTCAAGGTTGCGCTCTCCCAACTGAGCTAACAGATCGCTTATTAAGTACAAATATAATTATATTAAAATTCTCAAGAATGTCAATATCTTTTTATCATTTCTCCCACTTTAATAATACATTAAATGAATCCACTTTATTACGAGAACATATATTCCTATTTTACTTGTATGAAGAACTAATGTTCGGTTATAATATTTCTATAAAGTAGAAAGGAGTGTTTCACATGGATGGACTTTTGTTCCGGGCAATCGAAGAACATATGCCGTTAGAGATGATTTATCTTGCTGCGAACCAAGAAATATCACAGCGTAAGCTCATTGTAAAAGAAGTGCATGATGACTACATTCGCGCCTATTGTTTGACCAGAAAACAAATGCGCACCTTCAAACGGGAAAACATTTTATCGATTATGCCTGAATCTCGTTCCAAGCATCGCTATCTTCATTAATTCTCACTCTACCCCCACTAACATACAACCTACTATCAAAAGCTTTTCCTCAACACTTATGATAAAATGCACTTGTACTATTCGAATATAGGGGGATTTGTCGTAATGGAATTTCCAAAAGGCACAATTAAAGAACTTACCTTTCAAAGCTTGGAACTTGGTGAGGAGATGCAGCTCCTTGTCTATCTGCCCGCAAACTTCTCACCGCTATATAAATACTCTCTGTTAATCGCCCAGGATGGCCGGGATTATTTTCAACTAGGCAGAATCGGACGATTGGCAGACGAGTTTCTGTTTGAAAGAGAAATTGAAAATATCATCATTGTTGGGGTACCCTATAAGAATGTGGAAGACCGCCGGAGAAAATACCACCCAAATGGTGACCAAAATCAGCAATATATTCGCTTTCTTGCACATGAATTAGTTCCTTTTCTTGATAAAGAATTTCCTACTTATCATATGGGCTCGACAAGAGCGCTAATTGGCGATTCTTTAGGTGCCACAGTTTCGTTAATGACTGCCCTTGAGTACCCGCATACTTTTGGGAAGGTATTGCTCCAGTCGCCTTTTGTTAACGAACAGGTATTGAAATTGGTCAATGACTTTCAGGAAGCACAGCTTGTTGAAATTTATCATGTAATTGGTACTCAAGAAACAGAAGTAAAAACGACAGACGGAAAAACAAGTGATTTCCTTAGCCCCAACCGGGAGCTCTCAAAACTAATTGTAGATAAACCTTTTACATATTTTTATGAAGAATTTAATGGGAATCATACATGGACCCACTGGCAGCCGGATTTAAAACGAGCGCTTAAAATGTTATTTTAGACTTACGACTTTTGGCATAAGTTTTCAGCAAGTTATCTAAGTTATTTTATATATTTTGAAAATTTGCTATAATAATGAGAAAGCTTATTTTTCTGAAAAAATAATTTCATTTAATTGGAGGTAACCGTATGAAATTTGGTGTAGTTATTTTCCCATCAAAAAAGCTTCAAGACTTAGTGAATTCTTATCGTAAACGCTATGATCCGCATTATGCCCTTATTCCTCCACACCTAACGTTAAAAAATGCCTTTGAAGCAGCGGAAGAAGATGCAAAGGATTTTACCGATAAATTACGGCAAATTGCTAGTGATACAAAGCCATTCTCATTAAAAACATCTAAAATCAGCTCTTTTCAGCCTGTAAATAATGTCATCTATTTTAAAATAGATCCAACGGAAGAACTTACAAACCTACATTCTGAAATCAATCATGAATTTGGCAGACAAAATTCGGATTATGCCTTCGTGCCCCATATTACGATTGGTCAAAATCTTTCCAACGATGAGCACTCAGATGTATTTGGTTCACTGCGGATGACAAAAGTAAATCATGAAGAAACGATTGATCGCTTCCATCTGCTTTATCAATTAGAAAATGGTTCTTGGACCGTTTATGAAACATTTCGTCTTGGAAAGGAATAGGTTAAGGTGACCGTTAAAATTGTTGAAAATCAAAAAGAACTAAATGATGCTTTTACAGTAAGAAAGATTGTTTTCGTCGAAGAGCAAAATGTCCCGCTTGATGAGGAAATCGATCAATACGAGGATGAAGCAACACATTTTGTCATGTACCAAGACGATACGCCTGTTGGTGCTGGCAGATTCCGTGTCGTTGATGGTTACGGGAAAGTTGAACGGATTTGTGTTATGGAGGAAGCACGGAAGACGGGCGCCGGCAAGTCGATTATGAGAGCAATCGAAGGCTATGCTGATTCACAAGGTTTACACAAATTAAAGCTAAATGCCCAGACTCAAGCCATTCCTTTCTATGCTGGCCTTGGTTATGAAGTTGTCTCAGAGGAATTTTTGGATGCAGGTATTCCCCATAAAACGATGATTAAAGAAGTGTAACGTATATTTTGCACTTGCCTGGATTGAAGGTTTTCGGTTGCAAAACATGGAAATGATGAGTGGATTTAGCACTCGTCATTTTCTTGTTTCAGTACTAACGATTCCAATTGGCTACCATTTTTTCTTGGTTTCCGGCTCCAATAACCACGATTGGATACCGATTGTTTGCTTTTTTTATTGGATCGGGCTTCTATAACCTTTATTAGCGACCTTTCTCTCTCTTTTTCTATCGTTTAGGGCTCCTATAACCTCTATAAGCGACCATTCCCTCTCTTTTTCTTTCGTTTCGGGCTCCTATAACCTCTATAAGCGACCATTCCCTCTCCTTTTCTTTCGTTTCGGGCTCCTATAACCTCTATAAGCGACCTTTATCCCTCCTTTTCTATCGTTACGGGCTCCTATAACCTCTATAAGCGACCTTTCTCTCTCTTTTTCTTTCGTTTCGGGCTCCTATAACCTCTATAAGCGACCATTCCCTCTCTTTTTCTTTCGTTTCGGGCTCCTATAACCGTTATTAGTGTTTCTATACCTTTGATTAGAACACTTTCTTCCCTGCTTTCCCCCAGGTACTGTTCCTATAACCTTGATTGGAATACTTTCTCACTGGTTTTTCCCCATAAAGTGTTCCTATACCATTGATGAAGTAAGCTTTACCCTCTCTTTTGCAGCGATTTCAGGATTCTCCAATACCCCCGTATATTTCAAAAGCTTTTTTGGTAATTCTACTTTTGACTTACAATCTCCTTTCCGTTCCCAGCCGGTTTTGTTATGATAGAACATGTCTTACTTAAAGAAATAGAGGTTTATATATGAAAACAGCTATCTATCAAAATCAAACAATTGATCTGGAGAAACTTGCTCGAGGTCAATATCAAAAAATATTTCTCGCTGGAAAAAATGGTGAACTCCATTGCCCTGGTTGCAATGAGAAGGTGCGATTGTTTCTTGGTATACAGAGGAATCCCTATTTTTTTCACGTTCACTCTCCAGAAAAGCAATGTGCGGAGCCAATTACTCCAAGCGTTAATACGGAAGATACCGAATACTATATCGAGCGAAATGGATTTAAGATACCGCAAGGAAGGACCATTACAGCAACCTCTAAAGACCTAGAACTCTTCAAACCTGCAAAAAACATAGAATATGCCGTTCCGTTTAAACAAACAATCAGAGAAATTCAAAATGATTTTCCATCCTATTTACAAGAGCTTGCTGAAAATGGAACCATTCTTGATAAAAGTCAGGCAGCAGCAGTCATGGAAACGGAGGGTTCGTTACTAGTTCTTGCTGGTGCAGGAAGCGGTAAAACAAGGGTATTAACAGCACGGACAGCTTTTATGCTGGAAGTTAAACAAATCGACCCACGTAAAATCATGCTTGTTACCTTTACGTCTAAAGCAGCTGCCGAAATGAAGAACCGGTTGCTTTCCTATCCAAATATGAAACGGGAAAAAATCAATCGGCTCGTTACTGGTACGTTTCACAGTATTTTTTATCGTATTCTTATGTTCCATGATGGTGCGAATTGGTCGTCCAATAAACTGCTGAAAAAAGAATGGCAGCGAGATAAAATCCTAAAGGAAGCCGGTAAGGAGCTCAGCCTCTCTGAAAAAGAATTTGCCTATGATTTAGCACTGCAGCAAATCGGCTTTTGGAAAAACTCGCTTCTGTTTCCGAATGAGGTTAAGCCCGAAAACGAATGGGAAGAAAAGGCAAAGTTCCTTTATCAAAAATATGAACAATACAAACAACAACAGGGATTGTTTGATTTTGATGACATGCTCATCGGCTGCTATCAGCTTTTGAGCACATCACCTGAACTGCTCGAACAATATCAGAATCACTTTCATTATTTCTTAATTGATGAGTTTCAAGATGTAAACAAGGTACAATATGAGCTCATCAAATTGCTTTCTGGAAAACATCGAAATGTTTGTGCAGTTGGTGACGATGATCAGGCGATCTACTCTTTCAGGGGAAGTGATCCAACCTATTTGCTTAAGTTTGAAAGCGACTTTCCATATGCCAAAATGGTTACCTTAGACCAAAATTACCGATCCTCGCATGAAATTGTGAGTGCCGCCAATCAAATGATTGCCGCGAATAAAGTGAGAAGAACAAAGAAGATGAAGGCGCAATTTTCTTCCGGAACGCTGCCACTGTTATGTTTTCCACATGATGAAGAAGAAGAAGCGACGATGATTGTTACGGATATCCAGGAGCAAATATCTATGGGAGCGAACCCTGCCGATTTTGCGATTCTTTATCGAACTAATGCCGCCTCCCGTGCGGTGTTTGAGCGCTTAGCCAGCTCGAACCTCCCGTTTAAAATTGACCAAGATGCGGAAAGCTTTTACGATCGCTACATTGTCCGAAGCGCCCTTTCGTTTTTAAGGGTCAGCTTGAACGAAGATGACCCGCAGGCACTAGCAGATATTTTACCGTTATTATTTTTAAAACAGACGGTCCTTAAAGATTTAAAAGCGGAAAGCATCCTCAAAGACTGCAGTTTTCTTGATGCCCTTTCACACTTGAAAACAGCGCATGCCTTTCAAGAAAAAAAATTAAAAAAGGCGGTAACACTCATTCGTGGACTAAAGCATTTGTCACCTGCTTCAGCCCTTGAAAAAGTTGAACAAGACATTGGCTTTCTTGATTTTCTTAAGAAGCGAGGAAATGAGTCAAGTAAGCTTGAGAAAGGGTCAGATGACCTTAAGGATCTTAAAGTGGCGGCAAAGAGCTTTGATACAATCGAGGCATTGCTGGCACATGCCGAGCATATGTCAGCAATGAATAAGGAAATAAAGAATTTAAGCAAGCATTTTTCGGATGCTGTTAGCCTTAGCACCATCCACCGGGCGAAAGGACTTGAATACAAAACGGTATATATGATCGGTGCTGTAGATGGCAGCTTGCCACATGATTTTGCCCTGGAAGCTTATCGAAATGGCGACTTTACGGCAATCGAAGAAGAAAGAAGATTATTTTACGTTGCGATGACTCGTGCAAAGGAGAAGCTTTTTATTTCCGTGCCGAGCAGTAGAAGAGGAAAAAAGGCAAACCGCTCAAGGTTCTTAGCCCCCATTAATAAAAAGAAGAAGACCGATTCCTAAAGTTAGGAACAGATCTTCTTTTTTTATTTTTTATTCATCATGTTTGCGATTGTATTAAAGTCAAGCTGCTTTCCATCGTTAATGATGGATTTAACAATTTGATCTTCCATATCTTTACTCACCGGTTTATTGGCAATTTGAGAAACTCTTCGAATGACACTACGGACCGTTTTTTCGTCTTTAAAATTAGCATGCTGTAAGGAGTTAGCTAAATCAAAGATATCTTTCATGTTAACTCCCGTTTTCTTTTCTATGTTTTTAAAGAACCCATTATCCATATTCAAAACTCACACTCCTTCATAAACTACTTTATTGTATGAAGGGAGAAGGAATTTGTGAATAGAAGGTAAAGAAAGGGCTGGCCCATTTTGAGGCCAACCCCTTCCATCGAAGCAAGCTTAGTGTTTATTAAATGAAGCTTGCACCGACAATGATTAAAAGGATGAACAATACGACGATTAATACGAAAGTAGAACCTCCTCCGTAACCGTAACCGCCACCGCCGTAGCCGTAGCCGCCATATCCAAAGCACATAGACTGTCACCTCACTTAAGTATTCTCATTAATAACATATGAAATTACTTAATAATGTGTATAGGCATGACAACCTATTCAAAATATAGGATATAAAATGTACATTTCACCCTTTAGGTTTAAAAATAAGTGCCCCAATAAATCCAAAAATAATGGCAGCGGAGATTCCAGAGCTTGTCACTTGAAACATTCCTGTTAATACTCCAATGATTCCATGCACCTCCGCATCCTGCATTGCCCCATGGACTAAGGAATTTCCAAAGCTGGTAATCGGTATGGTCGCCCCGGCACCGGCAAAATCAACCAATGGCTCATACAGCCCGAATCCATCCAATACCGCTCCAATAACGACGAGCAGGCTTAAGGTATGTCCCGGAGTTAGTTTTGCTACATCAAATAATAGCTGCCCAATGACACAGATGATCCCACCGACAACAAATGCCCAAAAAAACATTGCAAGCATTGACTCACCCCTTTTCTTCATTCATCTCAATCGCTACTGCATGGGCAATACATGGAATGGATTCGTTTTGCTGAAAGCTGAGCGGAGACAATAATGCTCCCGTTGCTACTACTAACATTCGTTTATACGTCCCCTTTTTTAACTGATTTAGGAGATGTCCATATAAAACAGTTGCTGAACACCCTGCACCACTTCCCCCAGACTGAACCGGTTGATCCTCTTTATACATTAATAAGCCGCAATCCTGAAATTGTTTTCGTTGCAAATTCAGGCCGCTTTTGTTGAGCAATTCAAATGCAGTGTCATGGCCGACTCTGCCAAGGTCACCAGTCACAATTAAATCATAATGTGATGGGTCCAATTGCATGTCACGGAAATGTGCAATAATTGTATCTGCTGCGGCCGGGGCCATCGCCCCGCCCATATTAAATGGGTCTGTTAGGCCCATATCAATGACTTTCCCGATGGTTGCTGAGGTTGTCACGGGATGCTGCTTCCCAGTCTCATTAGGCTCGACAAGGGCTGCTCCGGCACCGGTTATTGTCCACTGTGCTGTTGGAGGCTTCTGTCCGCCATATTCTGTCGGATAGCGGAATTGCTTTTCTACTGCTGCATTATGGCTTGAAGCACCTGTCAGAACGTATTTTGCCCCCTGGTAGTTTACGACAAAAGAGGAGAGGGCTAACCCTTCCATTGAGGTAGAGCAAGCCCCAAAAAGACCGAAATAAGGAATCTGCATCGTTCTTGCGGCGAAACTCGTTGGTGTTATTTGATTAATTAGATCCCCGGCAAATAAAAATTGCACCTGTTCTTTTTGGACATTCCCTTTTTGCAAGGCCACTTTAATGGCCTCTTCAAGCAATAAACGATGTGCTTTTTCGTAGGACTCTTTTCCCATCCATAAGTCTTCATATAATAAATCAAAATCATTCGCCAATTTGCCATTTGCTTCAAATGGTCCACCCGTTACACCAGTGGCTGTGATCATTGGCCGATTTGCGAAAACCCATGATTGATGCCCTCTTAGCAATTACAAAACCCCCCAAATAACGAGTAGCGATTTAACCAATGCAACAACAAAAGCAGAGAATACTCCAAATAAAATTACTGAGCCTGCAAGCTTAAACATATTCCCGCCTACACCTAGCACAAACCCTTCGGTCCGGTGTTCAATCGCTGCCGAGATCACAGCGTTTCCAAAACCGGTAACAGGCACAGCACTTCCTGCACCTGCAAATTGCCCAAGACGATCGTAAACTCCAAATCCTGTTAGTAACATGGAGAAAAAGACCATCGTTGCCACAGTAGGATTTCCTACACTCTGTTCTGTAAAATTAAAAAAATATATGTAAAAATAACTGACGGCTTGGCCAATCATGCATATAAGACCGCCAACAAAAAATGCCTTGATACAATTTTTCAATATCGGCCTCTTTAACTCATGTTTTTGCTGCAGTGCTTGATAATTCCGCTGCTGAGGAGTCATATTTTGTTTTTGTTCCTTGGTTGCCATCCTCATTCTTCCTTTCCTACTTTAAGTCTTCTGTCATTTTCACGATTTTCTTAAAACGCTTTTCAGCCTCTTGCTGTGAAAACTTTGCGGAATTCATTCGCTCATCAAGCCTTATGGTTTCCAGAAAAATCTTATAATCGCTTGATACAGTGAAGTTTTCTTTCGGATATTTTTCTTCAAGCATTTTGTTTACATTCTTTTCGATTTTTTTCATTTTAAACCGGTGCAAATGCTTCACCTTATAAACAACGAGTGTATCCTTTTTACCCTTCACAACGGCAACATCGTAAAGTTCAGGTAACGCGCTTACGTCCTTTTTAATTTCATCCACCCTGTTGCTGCTTTTCGTTTTGTCCGTCATGACCGGGTTAGGATTCGTCGTTTTCAACAGTGCTAATTTACTTTCCTTTTGCGGTTGATTATGAGAACAGGCTGCCAATAAAAATAAACAAGTGAGCAAAACCAATCGATATCTTGTGGCCATTTTATCCCTTTCCTTGTTCCATTTTTTAAAGTTACTATTATCAAGTAGTTTTTTCACATTGCCAAAAATTATGACTAGATTCCTTAATTTTTGCTTTCCAATCACATTTGCAAAAAAAAACTGCCAGATCTCCAGCAGTTTTACCTTTTACTTGGATGTCTTTTTTCCGCATCCGCAGCCTTTTTTTCTTTTTGAGTTTGACGATTGACTGGTTTTCGTTGTTTGCTTGCTCTGTTTTTTGTGATTCATTTTTTCTCTCCCTCGGCTAATCAATTCTTTTCCTACTAGTTAGAATATGAAGAAAATAAATGTCTTGTCTCAGCGAAAGAATTATTTTTCGATAAAATACTGTACAACTAATTCCAATATCGAAGCAATACCTGCAACAGCTAAAATAAGCAAAATTGGTGCAGCAATGGCTGGAGATAGATAAAATAAAGCTACAATGAGGGCTGCCGCCCAGATACCGGAACACCAATAACAACTGAGTAGTTCACCAAAAAATTTCTTGACCCCAGTTTTCTTTGGAAGGTAATAAACCTCCATTTCCCCAACCTCATCTTCCTCCTTTATTTCATCAAAAAAGGGATCGCGAATAAATTCGGTTATTTTATCAAAAACAAGTAATCTTGTCAGCCTAAAAGTTGCCAGTGATAAAATAAGCAAGTTTAAAAAGGTAATTTTCATAACGAATTGATCCTTTCTTTTACAATTACTGCTTACATCCGCCTAATTTTTCCAAACAAGGCAATTGTCCGTAACCCAAAAGCGCTCTGTGAAATATGTTAGTAATGTAAGATATATATCACGGAATAAGGAGGAAAAATAAATGGGTTGTGGAAATAATCATGACGATTTTCGCAGTGGTAACTGCGTGTGTGAAGTAGTTCGTGCCATCAAAGATATCCAAGATAATGCTGTAGAAGAAGAAGAATCTTCAGAATGTTCCAGTTGTTTTACCGAACCATTAGGAGCTATGGTGTCACCGGCTAGGAGAGAACCGGTTGATACACGGGTATTTGTATTAAGTACGGCTGATGGGTCGCCATTTCATGCATTTTTAACGCACGAAGGCAATGCTTGTGTATCCATCTACTTCCGCGTAGAAGAAGTATTTGACAATTGTTGTGCTACACTTCGTGTGTTAGTGCCTGGACACCGCGATAGCAGTGGACACTTTGCTCCGGTAAACCTTGTTTCTAGCAGCGACAAGTGTTGCGTAGACCTTACAAAGGTTTGCCAGGTTGACAGATTCCGCGCTAGCAGAGATTGTATTACAGTCGACTTAAGATGCTTCTGTGCAGTTCAATGTATCGCAGACGTTAACCTAGGACTGTTTAATTAAGAAATGCGGAAGCGCCTTGACAATGGGCGTGAGTCTAGACGAGCAGGCAAGAAGGTTGCTCTTTAACCTTCTTGCCTGCTTGGCTGTAGACCCCAGATCCCCTAGGCGCTGAAGCTGGACAAAATAAAAGCGGCCACCTGAAATGAGCCAGTCGTAAATCGGCTGGCTTTTTTACTTTCTAAACCTTTTTAATCCCAATCATGATGACATCCTTTAATTCCTCGAACGGGATGGTCTTGGATGTTTGATCATGGAATTGAATGGTTACTTGATGATGGTCGTACTCTTTTAAGTAACCTTGATAATTTTCTTCAGTGGTATAAAAGTTGCATGGAACAGGGGGAAGTACTTTTGGGAAGTTGATTAGGTAGTCTAAGCGCTCCTTTAATTCCATTTCTTTAAAGGGTTTAACCCTGCTAAATGAAGCTCGCTGTTGATGGACAGCTTGCGGATTTTCTGATTTAACTACTTCAATTGGTATAAGTTCTTGGAAAAGCTCCTTTTTCGCAAGGGAAATTTTCTTTTGGTTTTCGTTTCCGAGTGGCAGTTCTTCTTGTGGTTCCTGTTTCTCCTTGTTTGTATATATTTCCTGCATGTTGTTATTTGTTGGAGTCCTTGAAAAAGGCTGATGGACATATAAAAGCGGTCCTTTACTCCTTATTTTCGACATGCATCACACCTCCTATTTAACGTAATCCTACACATTATATGTATGCGAAATGCCTATACCCGTTCACAAGGAATTTCATTCAAATATATGAATACATAACAAAAGCCCGCTTTTTTTAAGCGGGCTTTTTTCCTTTTATTAAAGAATATGGAATCCGGAATCAACGTGAATGTTTTCGCCGGTAATTCCACGAGAAAGGTCACTGAAAAGGAATAAGGCAGTGTCACCGACTTCTTCTGGTGTAGTTGTTTTGCGTAATGGTGCTCTTTCTTCAATCTCATTTAAAATGGAATTGAATTCTCCGATCGCTTTTGCTGATAAGGTACGGATTGGGCCAGCGGAAATAGAATTAACACGAATCCCGTCTTTTCCAAGGTCAGCAGCTAAATAACGGACGCTTGCATCTAAGGACGCTTTCGCTACACCCATAACATTATAATTCGGAATGGCACGTTCGCCGCCTAAATAGGTTAACGTTACAATACTGCCGCCTTCAGCCATCAAGCCGCGTGCTTCTTTTGCAACAGCTGTTAAAGAAAAGGCACTGATATTTTGTGCTAGCAGGAATCCATCCCTGGATGTGTTGACAAATTCCCCTTTTAACTCCTCTGTTTTTGCAAAGGCAATGCAATGTGCCAGACCATGAATTGTACCAACTGCCTCTTTTATTTCTGCAAAACAAGTTGCAATAGCTTCATCGCTTGTTACATCACATGGTAGTACAAGTGTTCCTTCTGCTTCCAAAGAATCAGCTAATTCACGAACACTGCTCGCAATTCTTTCACCTGCATAGGTAAAAATTAATCTTGCTCCCGCATTGTGCAGTGAGCGGGCAATTCCCCATGCAATACTTCGTTTATTGGCAACACCCATTACGACAAATGTTTTTCCTGTTAAAGAAAGATTCATTATAAAAAGTCCTCCTACACTATAAATACAAGTTATTAGTACTTGGTACTAATCTTACACTAAATCGTCACAAATGAAAAGCATGTGATTTTTCAAAAAAGATCTTTACATTTTTAACATGTTTCGCAAAATTCCAATTCCCTTTTCAACTCGGCTACATATTCCTTCGAGCCGGTTACGATCAGACGGTCATGCATCTGCAATTCTGTGTCACCATGGGGTACAATCGAATCCTTTTCCCTAAAAATCCTCACAAAAATGATATCACCCGTAAAGGGAAATCTTCGTAATGGCATCCCCTCAAACTGTGTATTCAGCATGACAATTTCAAAAAGACCTTCCTCCTCGTTCGTGAGGATGTTAATCAAGGTTGGTGATTCGATTAACGCCCGGAGAAGCGTCTTCGAAGATTTAAAGGCAGAGAACACTTCGATTTTATGCTCACGCAGACTTTGCTCTAAATCAGGACTTTCAATTCGAGCGATAACTCTTGGTACTCGATTCTCTTTCACCGCAATCGACAGTGTTGCATTCAAATTCTCATCCCCGGTTGAAATGACCACAACCTCTGATTGATACACCTTCGTTTTTGCAATCGTTTCGATTGAATAATCGGGGATTTCCACAATGTTAAATAAGGAATTGGCAATTTGTTTTTCGGATTTTTCCATCTTTGTATGATAAAGAATCGGATCGTAAAGTCCGGACTTTAACTCCAATGATACCGGCAGTGTGACCTGATTTGCTCCTAAGAAAGCGACATTGACTTTTTTGATTGCTGCAGCTTCCTTAGGAAACAGCTTTTTAAAAACAATTGGTGTAAAAATGGACGTGATGACAGCCACAAGAATAAGTGTCCCCTTCATGTGCTCAGTAATAACCCCAATCCTTTCTCCAATCGTTGCTGCAGCGACGACGAGTGAAAGGGTGGAAGTAAGTAAAAAGCCGGAAGAAATAACTGTTTTTACATCGTACCAGATTTTTAAAAGATATACCGGTACAAGCTTTGATAGGAGCAGCCCAATCAATAAGAGCGGGATTAAAAGCAGAAGCTTTTTTTCACTAAAAAGCGACCAAATATCGAGATTTACCCCAACCATCACGAAAAAAATAGGAATTAAAAACCCATATCCAAAGGAATCCAGCTTATGTACAAGCTCCTGGTTGGGAGATAATAACGATACGAGAACTCCCGCTAAAAAGGCACCGAGGATGTTTTCAGCACCGACTGTTTCGGATAAACCGACTAATACAATAATAAGTGTGAACACGGCTCTTGTTCCGATTTGTACAGTTCCTGTCGATAATGTCTCGATAAAGGTATGATTTTTAAACCTTTTTCCAACAAAATAAAGGACGATACCTGCTGCAAACAAAATCAAAAGCAGCCATGTATTTCCATGCCCCGCTTCATTAAGTGAGACAAATATGGCAAGTAAAATCATGGTTACTAAATCAGCAATGACGGCAACCAGTAAAATAATTTGCCCGATTACTGTTTTCATTAGGTGGGCCTCTTTTAAGGTTGGGACAACCACACCTAATGAAATAGTCGAAATGATCAATGTCATTAAGAAGGCATTATCGATAAAACCTGCCATGACAAAGAAATAGGACAGTCCAAGAGAAAAGATAAAGATTCCCGTAAAAATGGCCGTTGCAACAGCAAAGGCATTTGGTTCCTTTTTTCCATTTGGGAGGACCTCCCGCTTTTTGCTGCCAGTAAAAGCAGTAAAATCTATTTCAAGTCCACTTAAAAACATAAGAAAAATAAAGCCGAGCGTCGAAAGAGTGGAGAGCCACACATCTTGATGAACGACATTGAAGCCGCTTTTTCCAATGATCAGACCCATAATGATTTCAGCAACGACTACGGGGATAAAATTCAATTTAAATCGATGCAGGATTATTGGAGTCAAAAATGCCATTGTCACAACAACAAGTAAAGAAATGACGGATACATGTTGTTCCATTTTTGTACCACCTCTCAATCTAATAATAAAAATAAACTTATTCACAAAAACTAATAAACAGGAGGTGCCATCTTATGAAAATTGATATAATCGGTGATATCCATGGATGTTTTACGGAATTTAAGGAGCTTACGTTAAAGCTAGACTACAGATGGGAAACTGGAATCCCCGTTCACCCTGAAAACAGGGTGCTCGGTTTCGTTGGTGACTTAACTGACAGAGGGCCAGAATCTATAAAGGTGATTGAGCTTGTATGGGAGCTGGTAATCAGGCTTAAACAGGCATACTACACACCCGGAAATCATTGCAATAAGTTATACCGCTTCTTTCTCGGGAACAAAGTACAAGTTGCCCACGGTCTCGAAACAACTGTCGCAGAATATGAATCATTATATAAAAAAGATCAGCAATCCATTCGAAAAAAATTTATTGAGCTATATGAAAAGGCACCACTTTATTTAGTATTCGACAATGAAAAGCTGATTATTGCCCATGCTGGAATTAAGCAGGAATTTATCGGGCAAACACATGTAAAAGTCAAAAAATTTGTTCTTTACGGCGATATTACCGGTGAAAAGCATCCTGACGGCTCACCTGTTAGAAGAGATTGGGCGAAATCCTATCACGGCAATTTCTCTATAGTTTACGGACATACGCCAGTTACTAAGCCGCGAATCCTCAATAATACATATAACATCGATACCGGTGCCGTTTTCGGCGGCAAGCTTACCGCATTAAGGTACCCTGAAATGGAATTGATTTCTGTTTCTTCTACTATGCCATATGTCGAGGGAAAATTTAAACAATTTGATTGAAAAATAAGACAAGACTGCCCCTCTAGAAAAGCCGGGCAGCCTCTAAAATTGCACTCATATCCAAAGGGAGTGGTGTCGTAAAGATCATTTCCTCTCCCGAAAATGGGTGCTTAAATTTGATTTTCTTACAATGAAGGGCTTGCCTGCCAATTAACGATACATCTCCCCCGTACAAATCATCACCGAGCAATGGATGGCCGAGATAGGACATATGAACCCTAATTTGATGTGTACGGCCCGTTTCAAGCTGTAACTCAATATATGTAAACAGACGATGCCTCTCAATTACTTGGTAATGGGTACAGGCATATTGACCGCCCTCACGTACTTCTCTTTCAATAATGCTGTCTTCTTTACGGCCAATCGGTTCCTCAATTGTACCATAGTCAGCTGCAAGCAACCCACCTGCAAAAGCCTCATAAGTCCTTTTAACCTGCCCCTTTTGCTGCATTTTGCTTAACAAATGATGGGCATGGCGATGCTTGGCAATCAACACAATCCCGGAAGTATCCCTGTCAAGCCGGGTGACGATGTGAGATGTCGCCTCAAGCCCAATGATCCCATAGTAACCGACAAGCGCATTGGCAAGACTCCCTGTAGGGTGTTCCCTCGAGGGAATCGTATTCATACCCGCGGGTTTGAAGACAACAAGAAGATATTCGTCTTCAAATAAAATGGTTAAAGGAATATCCTCACCCTGAACGCCCTCGCTTGGCTGCTCTGCAGGAAAAATAACTGATAGCACATCACCCGCTATTAACTTGTATCGGACATTTACTTCTTCTTTATTTACTTGAATGCTCCCACCCTTAAACTTGATATCGGTTAAGGCAGTACGAGAGATCTCTTCATTTTTTAAAAAATCCTTAATGAGCTGTCCTGCATCGCTATCATCAATTACCCAATTCAATTGAAATCGAGAAGGCGTCATACCGGTCCCCTCCCTCAATCCGAAATAAACGAGTCATGAACTCTTTTCCAGAATGGAAACGGTCTGAAGCGGGCGAAACGAATTTTTTCTTCCGGCACCCTGAATTGAATCGATTTTACATCTTTATGAAGCAATGTCAGGTGGTCAATTGTAACCTGAAAATCAGAGCGGTTAACGGGTTTCAGCATACAGTTATGATGTGCCGGAAGGATGAGCGGTGAACCTACAGTTCTAAACACCTTATTATTAATCGATGCCATTTCCGCCACTTGAATGGCAGAAATCGACGGATGGATAATCGCCCCGCCAAGTGCTTTATTATAAGCCGTGCTGCCCGAAGGGGTTGAAACGCATAGACCATCGCCGCGAAACCGTTCAAAATGCTGTCCACGGATTTCGACATCCATAACGAGTGTCCCCTCAACACTTTTTACAGTGGATTCGTTAAGTGCTAAATATCTTGATTCCTTCCCAGCATGCGAGTAGCGAATGATGACCTCAAGCAACGGGTATTCGACGACTTGATAAGGAGTTTTAGCAATAGCGATCACAAGCTTTTCGATTTCATCTGGAATCCAGTCGGCATAAAAACCGAGATGACCGGTATGGATTCCAACAAATGCAGTTTTACTTAAACGGCTGCTATAGCGATGAAAAGCATAAAGCAACGTCCCATCTCCGCCAATGGAAACAACGATATCGGGTTGGTCCTCATCGTAAATAAGATCAAAATCAAGTAAATACGTCCTCATTTTGTGCATCAATATGTTTGATTTTTGATCTCCTTTTGAAGTAATCGCAAATTTCATATTTTTATGCTCCTTGTATTGAATGGCTTTCAATTGACGGTCTATTCACTAGTTTTTTTCCTCTTGCTTCAATTCTTTCTTTCTTGTAAAAAAGGCTTGAGCTTCCTGGATTTCTCCGCGGATTAACGACATTTCCTCGTCAAGACGAAAAGCCGCTTCAGCAGCTCTTTGCAGTCTCATTTGGATATCTGTTGGAAATATCCCTTTGTACTTATAGTTAAGCGAATGTTCAATTGTCGCCCAAAAATTCATCGCCAGCGTTCTAATTTGAATTTCAGCAAGAATTTTCTTTTCGCCATGAATGGTTTGAACGGGGTATCGAATGACAACATGGTATGAGCGGTATCCGCTCGTCTTTTTATGGGAAATATAATCTCTTTCCTCCACGATCTCCAAATCATTGCGGTTTCTTAATAAATTGACAACCATATGTATATCATCGACAAATTGGCACATGATCCGCATGCCAGCAATATCCTGCATTTCTTCTTCCAAACTCTCAAGCGGAATTCCTTTTTGATTCGCTTTATCGAGAATACTTGCGATTGGTTTAACACGGCCTGTAACAAATTCAATTGGTGAATGAGAAGAATCCAGTTCAAATTGCCCTCTCATTCCCTTTAATTTTATTTTCAGCTCTGAAACAGCCTGTTTATATGGGGCTAGAAATTGATCCCAATGCTTCATGATTCCACCTCGATGCAAACAAATTGTGTTTAGAAAAGCGCAAGCGCCTTGGTCAGGGCGACCAGCACAAGACGAGACGGCGGGAAGGTTGCACTTTAACCTTCTCGACGGATTGGCTTGTGACCTCGAGCCCCTAGGCGCTGGAGCTAGACAGTGAAGATTCCCTCAACTTTTTTAACCATATCATCACCATAGTTACTATTACCTTTAATATTGCTAATTACATATTCTAATTCCTCATGAAAATTGATTAGCTCTATTTGTTCTTCATTAAATGATAGCCATATTGGTTTCTTTTCCTCATTTGCATCCTTTAGGAACGGCCAGATATGTTCAGGTAAAACGATATATGTATAATCTTCCTGATCCTCCATAATGTAAATGAATGAGGATTGGTCAGAATCCACAAGAATCTGTCCCCCTGGAATTAACCCATTAATGGATTCATTAGTTTCTACTAATAGCGTATTTTCTGTTATGATTGCCTTTAGGATTGTTATTCTTTTCTTCATCTCTTTACCTCCATCTTTCACCTTCCTATTTTAGCATAATTCACCCATTTCTCCCAAGGATTGCAGTTTAAATATAAGCGGATGCTGCTGAAGGTGGACAGTCATCAACGTTCATAGATATTATTAAATTACACCTTTGTGAAAGGATGACTTACGATGTCACAAAATATTGAAATCGAATTTAAAAATATGCTCACAAAAAAGGAATATGAACGGTTACTAAAGGAATTCAACATTGATGAAACGCAAATTTTCTCTCAGGAAAACCACTACTTTGATACACCTGATTTTGCTTTAAAGAGCTTAGGGGCCGCATTAAGAATTCGAAAAAAAGACGGAGCTTACGAGATGACCCTTAAGCAGCCAGCTGCGGTTGGACTTCTTGAAACCAATCAAAATTTAACTGCAGATGAAACGTCTTTGGCAGTTAAACTTGGAAGTCTTCCAGACGGAATCGTCCAAAAATTAATTGAGGAAAATGGAATCCCTTTTTCCAAAATGGAGTATTTTGGCTCGCTGGTCACACATAGGGTTGAAATTGACTACAAGAATGGAGTACTTGTTTTCGACCATAGTTCCTATCTTGGTATGGAAGATTATGAATTAGAATATGAAGTTGAAGACTATCAAGCAGGACTGAAATTTTTTAAAGACCTCCTTGCACAATTTATGATACCAGAACGTAAAACTGAAAATAAAATTCATCGTTTTTATTATCAAAAATTCAAACAGTATGAAATATAAACTGACGACATTAAAAAAGGAGCTTTTTACCATTTGATTAGTTCCTCCTCTTTTCACTAAGAAACTAACACATTGTGTACATTAATAACGTGTTTAGCTTAAAAATAACCCTTTTCTAGGCAATTCATTTGAGATATGAAATAGGCATTGTTAAAATATGAATACAAAAGACATTAAAGGGGTTGTCAACATGATTGAGAAAAAGCTTACACCATTTGAGGCCATTGGTGAAGATACATTAAACCGTCTTGTCGACACTTTTTATGGCCTCGTTGCACAACATCCTGATCTTGCTTCAATATTCCCGAATCAATTTACAGAAATAGCAAGAAAGCAAAAACAATTCTTAACACAATATTTAGGCGGTCCGCCGATTTATACAGAGGAGCATGGACATCCGATGATGCGTGCGCGTCATTTGCCATTTCCCGTTACAGCAACACGTGCAAAAGCATGGTTATCTTGTATGAAAAACGCAATGGATATGATTGGCTTACAAGGTCCACTTAGAGATGAATTTTACTATCGGCTTCATCTTACAGCGCAGCATATGATTAACACGCCTGATGAAGGCGAGATACAAGGTGAAAATAGTGAGTAATTCTAAATTGCCCGGCTCCAAGAAGCGTTGCAGCGGCAGTGATAAAAAACCTATTGAAATTTATATGTTTATTGATCCTCTATGCCCTGAATGTTGGGCACTTGAGCCGATTTTAAAAAAATTGCAAATTGAATATGGACGATATTTTTCAATAAAACATGTTTTAAGCGGTCGGTTAGCCGATTTAAATTTAAGTAAAAAAAAGAACTATGAAAATATTGCACACCTTTGGGAAAAGACGGCAAGCAGAACGGGAATGTCATGTGATGGCAGCTTGTGGTTAGAGAATCCAGTGGATAATCCTTATACCGTTTCAATCGCCCTAAAAGCAGCTGAATTACAAGGAAGGCGCGCCGGCTTTCGTTTTCTTCGTAGAATTCAAGAAATGTTATTTTTAGAAAAGCAAAATACTTCTGATCTTGAGGTGTTAAAAGAGTGTGCCGACCATTCAGGATTGGATGTAGAAGAGTTCATGGCAGATATTCATTCTGAAAGTGCCGCCAAAGCCTTCCAATGTGATTTGAAAATTACTTCTGAAATGGATGTTTTTGAAATTCCTACTCTCGTATTCTTTAATGAAAATTCAGAGGATGAAGGGATCAAAATTACCGGTTCCTATCCATACGAGGTGTATGTTCAAATATTAGAAGAAATGCTTTCTGAAAAGCCTGTAAAATCTTCACCGCCGCCTTTAGAAACGTTTATGATGTTTTTTAAATTTGTGGCTTCAAAAGAAATTGCCGTTGTGTACAATATGTCAATTACGCAAATTGAACGGGAAATGAAAAAGCTGCTGTTAAAGCAAGTAGTGGAACAAATTCCTGCAAAATACGGAACATTTTGGAGATATATTGAAGATTAATCAAATGTCGGTTTGTCGTGAACCGACATTTCTTAATTCATTCGTGAAAACGAAAATGCCTTGCAGCATTTAGCTCTGCAAGGCATTTTTCTATTAATACGAACAAAGGGGATGGGAGAAATTTTTCACGGTCAAACAAAGGGGTATATGTTTGTAGTGATCAACTTCACGCATTAAATATACCATGCGATTTTACCTTCTGACAATAAGTATGTGCTTTATTTCACAATATTGTCATAAAGTGAAACTTCCATCAGTGGGGAGTTTTTCCCCCACTGATGGTTAGTTGAACCAATCGGGCTTTTACGGGCAGTTGCCCCCCGATTATCCTTTATACATCAAAGTCTTGAAGAAGGGGGCTTACTGCCCGTTAATGCGGGAAAAAGTCATATATTCACGGAATGGACAATAGACATAGTAGTGATCATCTCTAAAAAGGTGGAAACTATTGTGGGCAAAATTCCTTTTATTATTTTGATTCTCTTTATTTTGTTTGCTTTTTTTCTCCATTTACTTGCATTAATAAAGATTTTCCCGCTGTTCCTTAGTACCCCTATTTTGTTTATTTCCATTTTAATTTTACTTATTTATCTTAATAACCGAAAACGATTTAGGGGTTTTTGAAAAAGGGATGGAAGCCATCAAAAGCACCATCCCTTTTTTCTTTATGATAGAAGCTGTTCCAATTCATTTAGTTTTTCTTCAAATACCTTACATGCATCCTTAATTGGATCGGCACTCGTCATGTCGACACCGGCTTTTTTGAGTACTTCAATTGGATAATCTGAGCTTCCTGCACTTAGGAACTCCTCAATATATCGTTTAACAGCCGGCTCCCCTTCTTCTAAAATCTGCTTGCTTAAGGCGGTCGCTGCACTAAAGCCTGTTGCGTACTGGTACACATAATAATTGTAATAGAAATGCGGAATTCTCGCCCATTCTAAGCCGATTTCCTCATCAATCACAATATCTTCTTCACCAAAATACTTCTTGTTCATGGCATAATAGGCCTCGGTTAAAGCATCTGCTGTTAATGCCTCATTATTTTGTGCTTTCTGATGAATCAAATGTTCAAACTCAGCAAACATTGTCTGCCGGAATACAGTGCCTCTAAAACCCTCTAAATAATGATTTAGGAGGTAAATACGCTTTTGTTCATCATCAATTGTTTTTAACAGATAATCATTTAACAGTGCTTCATTACACGTGGAAGCCACTTCAGCAACGAAAATCGAGTAATTTCCGTACGGATACGGCTGTGATTTCCGTGTATAGTAACTATGAACAGAATGGCCGAATTCATGGGCCAATGTAAATAAATTGTTCACATTATCCTGCCAGTTCATCAGAATATAAGGATGTGTTCCATATGCTCCTGAGGAGTAGGCGCCACTGCGTTTCCCTTTATTCTCATGGACATCAACCCAGCGATTTTCAAATCCTTCTTTTAAAATCTTCGAATATTCCTCGCCTAATGGTGCCAATCCCTTAATCACTAAATCCTTAGCCTCATCATACTTAATTTCCATTTTCACATCTTTTACTAAAGGAGTATACAGGTCATACATGTGCAGCTCTTCTAATCCTAATACTTTTTTCCGAAGCTTCACATAGCGATGTAATAAGTGAAGATTATCTGTTACCGTATTAACAAGGTTATCATATACACTTTCAGGAATATTGTTTGCTGAAAGGGCAGCATGTCTTGCGGAATAATATTTTCTTACCCTTGCATTGAAATTGTCCTTTTTCACATTGCCGCTTAAAGTGCTTGCAAATGTATTTTTAAAATTACCATACGTTTTATAAACGGCTTTAAAGGAATCGCGGCGAACACGCGGGTCTGCGCTTTCTAAGAATCGGCTGTAGCGTCCATGAGTAACTTCAACATCTTCCCCATTCTCATCCTTAATCGTTGGAAATTCAAGATCGGCATTGTTTAACATCCCAAACGTGTTGCTAGAAGCATCCATCACTTCGCCTGCTTCCGCTAATAGGGCTTCCTGCTCGGCGCTTAGCACATGGGGCCTTTGCTGATTAATTTCTTCAAGAGCATGTTCGTAAAGCTTTAGCTCTTGTTTCTCATTCAAGAAACTTGTCACCTTGCTTTCGTCTATCGAAAGAATTTCCGGCACGATAAAAGCTAACTGACTCGCAGCCTGAGAGTAAAGATTTTTCATTCTGTCATCTAGACCTTGGTAAAAGGAGTTCGTCGTATCTTGATCATAACGCATATGTGAATATGTATAAAGCTTACCAATCCGCTCTAACAATTTATCTTGGAACTGAAGAGCTTTATAGAGTATTTCCGCACTTTCTGCTAAATTCCCTTCAAATTCTTTAATCCCGGAAATTTGATTTTTAACCTCTTGAAACTCTTTCTCCCATTCCTGATCATTTGCAAAAATATCTTCTAATTTCCATGTGTCTTCCACAGCGATTTCGTTTCTCGCCGGGAGCGACTTTACAGCAGTTTCATTAGCCATGATTCATCCTCCATTCAAATTTCAGTAAGCGATAAGAATTCACTCATAAATTATATTCTCTTTTTCCCTTCTATTTCCTCTTTAATTTGTTGGAAAAGACAATGCACCCCACTATATTATGCCCATTCCTCACTTTTCATTTATTTTTCGAAAGGATATTGCTGTTTTTTTGATAAAAAAGCTGTTTTGCTTCCTCTCGTTCTCGATTTGATTTTGGTATAATGATTTTCCGCTGCACTTGAAAGGCATTTTCTCCTTTACGTTGCAAAACCCCTAAATGCTCTAGGGCTTGTAAATATTCAATTTGAGCGAGGATGGGATTTAACTGCTCCAACTGGGGCAGTTTTCTTAAAATAATATTTTTTCTCTGTATTCTTTTGTTAAAATGAAAGGTAAGCTCCTGAAAAGTAATGGAATCGTTGGGGTTCTTGTTGGCTAAAACATCAAGAAATAAATAAGTTTGCCAAATAATTGGAGGCGTTTGAATAAGTAACGAGTGAGAAACAGGGAGACCGATTTCAGGAGGTAATAGGAAAAGGTTGAGGCCTCGATTATAAATTTCATGGAGAAATATTTTTTGTCCCGATTGTGGGTGAAGAGCCCAATTCAAAATAAATCTTTCATTCTCTGAATTCCATCTTGATAGATTCAGGTGAATTTTCTTCTCTGGTTCCAACAGGGCATCTAGTTCAACTTTAAATGGTGGATAATTGAAAGATTCAACGAAAGCATTTTTGATTGTGAAGGAAGTAATCGATTCTACTAATTGAAAAAGATGTTTTTCGGGGCAATAAGTAGGAATATAAAGATTTCCGGACGAAGTACTTCTTAGAAATAAATAATGAAAGTTCGACAGAGCGATTATTTCTTTTCTTTTTTGATGTATGTGGCTGCTTGAGATAATCCATAATGGGACGTAATCATTCTCGAGATAGGTTTTCGTCCTCTTCTGAAAAATTTTTTCCGGTATCGTAGAGCACTGATACTCTAAGGCGTATTTCTTTCCCTTATGCTTGAACATAATGTCTGGACGCTGCTGAATTTCCCTATCATAGTACTCTAAGACGGAAGGAATCTTTTGTCTGATAAGCCATTGAAATAACTGCCGTTTCCCTTCCATGTGGTATGAGGATTCATTTTCAAATTCATCACGGCAGCTGCTCCCCTGCTTATGTGCAAAGTGAAAGATTCGCTGATCACCTAATTTCAGCAATACACCTTCTCCACATACCGGACAAACGAATTCTTCTTTCCTTCGCAAATCCAAAAGAGTTTCCTTTCTATAATCAAATCCAAGACAAAGCTTTTTACCTGTTTTTGTACATGCGGTTAACAATAAAGCTCCCCTCCTTTTTACTAACTAATTCGCCAAATTCCGCTAAATACCTGCTTTTAAAAAAAGAAAATCCCGTCGAAATTCGACGGGATTTTCTACTGACAACCTTATAATAACGGTGAAAGTAATCGCGCTGTTGATTCTAATAATCTAAAGCCAATATGCCGTTCCTCAAAAGTTTTTAGCTCTAACTGCTTAGCATACTCCAGGTCTTTTTCATATTCCTCAACAAGTTTTTGTGTACTTTTGGTCCGGAATAAGAATGCATTAACCTCAAAATTTAAGTGAAAACTGCGCATATCCATATTGGATGTCCCAATCGAGGCAAGTTCATCATCAACAATCACAATTTTACTGTGCATAAAGCCCCGTTCATATTCGTATACCTTAACCCCCGCTTCCAGAAGTTCTGGGAAATAGGAGCGTGACGCATGAAAGACAATTCGTTTATCAGGTCGGTTTGGTACAAGCAGCCTTACATCAACACCACTAAGCGCTGCTACCTTGATTGCGGAAAAAATATCTTCATCTGGAATAAAATACGGTGATGCAATCCATACTGATTTTTTCGCAGAAGCAATCATTGAGAAATAAATATTTTTAATGATGCTCCATTCATTATCAGGGCCTCCTGCAATCAGCTGAACACCGCCATGACTTTTATGATCAATTTGCGGGGATAAGTATTCGGCTGTTAAAAAGCTGTGATTTGTCATGTAATACCAATCTTGCAAAAAAATTAGCTGAAGGGTCCGAACAGCTTCACCCTTAAGCATTAAATGTGTATCACGCCAAAAGCCTATACTCTTATCCCTTCCTAAATATTCATCACCAATATTTAATCCGCCAACAAAACCAATCGTTCCATCTATCACAATAATCTTCCGATGATTTCGGAAATTAAATTTATTATTTAGGAAAGGCAGCTTCACAGGCCCGAACGAAACTGTTTCGATACCGGCATTTCGGAGGTCATTTATATATGTCTTTGATAGCTGCCAAGAACCGACAGCATCAAACAAGAAGCGAATCTTAACTCCTTGTCTGGCTTTTTCAATTAGTATATCTTTGATTTCCTGTCCAATTTGATCATGACGGACAATATAATACTCAAGATGAATATGGTGCCTAGCTCTTTTCAATTGTTCGATAATATGGCTAAATGTTTCATCGCCATTGGTTAGTACCTTTGTAGAGGTATCAAAAGAAATAGGGCTGTTGCCTAGCTTTTGAGCCAAATTAAATAACTTCCCTTGATGCTCACCCATTAGGCTGAGCTTCTCCTCATTCCTTGGATCATCATCCCCTTCAACTGTTAGAAAAGCTTGTTTATCAAGAAAATACTTCTTTCTAAACATCTTCTCTTTCCGATAGTTTCGTCCAAATAGCAGATAAAAAATAAAACCAATAAGCGGAAAGCTCCCCAGCACTACTAACCATGTGATGGTTTGTGTAGGATGGCGGTTTTCAAGGAAAATAACAAACCCAATAAAGATAACCGACAACGAAATTAAAACGCTTAAGAATCCAAATATTCCACTTTCCAATTGATCCTTAAAGAAAAATAAGAGCCCGGATAAAACCGCTAAAAATATAATAACCCTTACCGTGTTTTTCAAAGGACTCACCTACCAAAATTTTCATTTTATAAAATACTAAAAATACCGATTTCAAATATGAAATCGGTTTTTTTATTAGCTAAAATATTTTCGTAATTCGCCAAAAACATCTTTTGAGATAATTTCTTTTCCATATTCTTGTACGCGATGAATCGTTAGCTGTGTTTCATAACCATATTCGAGTAAAACACTCAGCAGATCATCAATTTCATCTTCTTCATATAAGTCTTCCGGAAATTCTGTATATAAATAATATTTTCCTTCAAAGTGATAAAGTTTAGTCACTAAATCATCTAATCCCGCTCGATTCGATAGGCTGATAACATCTTCAAAGTCTTTAAATGCAAGAAGGAATTCCAATGTTTCTTCCTCAAGCAAAATGTCATCGTCCTCAGAATGATTTGGATTAAAATGCTGATCCAAGAGCTCTTCAATTTTATCATCAACAGGAATGTCTTTTATTTTATCATTAGGAATAGGGAGCTCAAACTTTTGGCCATCTTTTGAAAGCTGTGCTTTGGTTACAAGAACCTCTAAACCCTTATCAAGTGCCTGAACTTGAATCCAAAGTGGACCCTCGACGGCGAATTCCTCTTCACCATGAACCTCATCCATCATCTCCCAAAAGAGTTCTTCACTACGTTCACGATTGTACCAAATTTCCTCGCGATCAAAACCTCTTTCTTCAATATCACCATAGGAAATGTAGAATTTCACGGTATTCTCATTAATGCGTTCAATCTCCATCATTACCTCTCCCTTCCGTTTTCCAGATTGAAGGGACTAAATACCCCCAAGCAGATCTTGCCATTAAATAAATGCTTCTAAAAAAGCAAATAATCTTGTACTTTCATTTTATGACAAAAGTACTAATAAGGGAAATAAAAAACGCTAAATTCTTAAAAACCATTATAATGCCTATTTGTTATTCTTAAGATATTCTGTTTATTGTAACAAAATGAATCCTAAACCACAAACATTCCGGCATATATACAAAAAAAGACCTCCAATTTAGAAGGTCTTATTATTTAATTAACCATGCGTTGTGCTTCACGTAATTGGAACGTTCTCACCCGTCTTGGCAGAAACCGTCTAATTTCATCTTCGTTATAACCAACCTGCAATCGTTTTTCATCGATAATGATTGGTCGGCGTAACAGCCCAGGATTATCTTTAATCAAACGAAATAAATCTTGCAGCGGCATTGCATCTAAGTTTACATCTAATTTTTGGAACGTTTTTGATCTTGTGGAAATAATTTCATCAGTTCCATCTTCAGTCATTCGAAGGATTTCTTTAATTTCCTCCATTGATAATGGTTCAGAGAAAATATTTCTTTCTGTGTATGGAATTTCATGCTCTTCTAACCATGATTTAGCTTTTCTACATGATGTACAACTTGGTGAAGTGTATAATGTTACCATTCGTTCTTCACACTCCTCAATTATTTACGATTTATTGTATGAATACCCTATATAATGGATTTGAAACTCTTTAATGTGAAACATTATGCAATCATAATTAAAATTATTATAAATAAGTAATTTATATCATTAATTATACACCACTGTTCCTCAAAAAGGTATCCCTTTTTAAAAATTATTGAATGGACAAAAACAATCAATTTTTTCGGTTACATACTATTAGACGAATGATTTCTCTAAAGGTTTCAAAAATTTTACCCTTTTCAACTGAAATAATTTTGTAATCATTTCATTTCTTTTTCAAAAAGTTCGTTTCCATTGGCATAGTTTTTGAGGGTGTTTTTCAAAATAATATCTTTCTTGGTTGGCATGCTTCATTATATCTATTTTTCCTTAATTTATTATTAACATCATTCTCAATTAACGAAGTTTAATGAAAACGCATTCATTTTTTAAGGTATTTCTAATTGATTATTTATTTTCCTCTTTCAATAAAGCACAAGTTCTTTTAATATATAACTATGGGGATATTTAATTGGCATGGTGAATATTCTGATTAGCTTAAATGGAGGGGTTTTATCATGGGTGGATACATAGCAGATTTAACTATGGTTGCATTGCTCATCGTTGCAATTACAGCCCTAATGGGTGTTATAACAAACAGTATCGGTGAAAAAGTTTTTGGCGGGAAACGTCGAACCGAATTTACAGATGAAAGTGCTAAATACCGGACAGGATGGAAAGCTGTTGGGGGAACTAAAAAATGACGTTAAAAAACGATCTCAAATATTTGAGATCGTTTTTTATTACCTTGATTGTGCTTGATATTGCTTAAATTCTTTTTCCGAGCAAAGAACAAAGTGACCTGGGGTTACTTCCCTAAATTCAATGGCTTCATTATCATCATATTGATGACTTGCCGGGTCATAGGATTTACGTTTCCGCGTTCTCTCGCTGATTGGGTCTGGTGCTGGGATTGCTGATAAAAGTGACTGAGTATACGGGTGCAGCGGATTTTTATAAAGCTCCTCTGCCGGCGCTAGCTCAACCATTTTCCCAAAATACATAACGCCAATACGATCACTAATATATTTTACCATCGAAAGATCATGTGCAATGAAAAGATATGTTAATCCTTTTTCTTTTTGCAGTTTTTTCATTAAGTTTACAACCTGAGCTTGTATCGAAACGTCCAAAGCAGAAATCGGTTCATCTGCGATGATGAATTCCGGCTGAACCGCAAGTGCACGGGCAATACCAATCCGTTGACGCTGACCGCCACTGAACTCGTGTGGATAGCGGTTAGCATGCTCTCTGTTTAACCCAACGGTTTCTAAAAGCTCATATACTTGATTCATCCGTTCTTGCTTTGATTTTGCCAAGCCATGAATATCAATTCCCTCGGCAATAACATCAGCAATCTTTAATCTTGGGTTTAATGAGGCATATGGATCTTGGAAAATCATTTGCATTTTACGATTAAAATCTTTTAATTGTTTTTTTGATTTTTTTCCATGGACATTAACACCGTCATACAAAACTTCCCCGTCAGTGGCATCATACAAACGAATAATGGTTCTTCCTGTTGTTGACTTACCGCAGCCTGACTCACCAACAAGTCCCATTACCTCACCTTTATAGATGTCAAAGGAAACATTATCGACTGCCTTTACTTCATTCGGTTTTCCTTCATTAAAATATTGCTTTAAATTTTTTATTTCAAGCAGTTTCTCTCTCTGAGCCATTTATTTTCCCTCCTTTATACCAGGAGACTGACTTTTTCCCAACAGTAAAGTACCACTTACGGCTCCTGCAGTGCCCACGTATTGACTTTGACGTCTTTTTACAGCCTCAGGCGGCTCAACTTTTGGCGCATCTGGATGTAATAGCCAAGTTGCAGCATAATGCGTATCTGATACTTTAAAGAATGGCGGCTCTTGCTCCAAATCAATTTTCATTACGTATGGGTTACGCGGTGCAAACGCATCACCCTTTGGTGGATTCAATAAATCTGGAGGTGTACCTGGAATTGAGTATAACTCCTCATCGTCCGTATCCATGTCCGGCATGGAACTGATCAGGCCCCATGTATATGGATGCTGCGGGTTATAAAAAATTTCATCTGCTGTTCCAATTTCAACAATTTTTCCCCCGTACATAACCGCAACACGGTCTGCAACGTTGGCAACAACACCAAGATCATGCGTGATAAAAATGATTGATGTATCGATTTTCTTTTGCAGATCCTTCATCAACTCAAGAATTTGCGCTTGAATCGTCACGTCAAGTGCCGTTGTCGGTTCATCCGCGATCAGAACTTGAGGATTACACGCTAAAGCAATGGCGATAACCACCCTTTGTCTCATCCCGCCGGAAAATTGATGCGGGTACTGATTTACCCGGATTTCCGGTTTCGGAATTCCAACCAGTTTTAATAATTCAACGGCTCTTTCTTTCGCAGTATGCTTGCTCATATTCTGATGTTTAATAAGCGGCTCCATAATCTGGTTTCCGATTTTCATTGTTGGATTTAAGGATGTCATTGGATCTTGAAAAATCATCGAGATATCATGACCACGAATTTTTTGCATTTGTTTATCTGATAATTTTGTCAGGTCTTTTCCACCAAAAAGGATTTCCCCACTTTTTATTTCAGAATTGTGTTCCGGAAGTAAGCGCATGATTGATTTTGTGGTAACAGATTTCCCCGAACCTGATTCACCAACTATTGCTAGTGTTTCTCCTTTTAGCAAATCAAAGCTTATTCCACGAATGGCTTTTACTTCCCCAGAAAAAGTATGAAACGATATGTTTAAATCCTTTACTTGTAATATTTTCTCCATTACAGTTCACCTGCCTTCTAATCACGCATTTTTGGATCAAGTGCATCACGTAATCCATCTGCTACTAAGTTAAAGCAAACCATGATTAATGCAATCACGATTGAAGGAATAATCATTTGATATGGGAATGCAATCATCGATTTAAATCCGTCATTTACCAATGTCCCTAATGATGCATGTGGTTCTTGTAATCCCAGTCCAATAAAGCTCAAGAATGCTTCGAAGAAAATGGCACTCGGGATCGAAAACATTGTATTTATAATGATAATACCAAACATGTTTGGAATCATATGCTTGAATATAATGGAAGAATCTGATGACCCCAATGTTTTTGCAGCCAAAACAAATTCCTGACCCTTATATTTTAAAACCTGCGCCCGAACAACACGAGCCATACTTGTCCATCCAGTAATCCCTAAGGCAATAATAATTGGTAAAATTCCCGGCTTTAAGATCAGAATCATTAATACAACTATAATCAAGTTTGGTATCCCGACGATAACCTCTATGATCCTCTGCATCACACTATCAGTACGGCCGCCGAGGTAGCCGGAAATAGCTCCGTAGGAAACCCCAATAAGCATATCAACTAATGCAGCCATGAAGGCAATGAATAAGGAAACCTGTGTCCCTTTCCAAGTACGAGCGAACAGGTCGCGGCCTAGGTTATCAGTTCCAAACCAGTAATATGCATCAACTTTGCGCACTTCATAGGCGTTGAATTCTGTTCCATTGCGTCGTGTTAATGTTCCATCAAACGGCAACCAGTGGACATTTTCTAAGCCTTGAATTCGAGGCGGAAGATTGTTATGTTTTGTATTTTGGTTATCGTAGGTATAAGGAGAAATCATTGGACCAACGAAAGCCATAATAATTAGGATTGCCAGAATAATTATACTGATAACCGCACCTTTATTTTTTCGAACCCGTAACCAAGAATCCTGCCAAAAACTTAAGCTTGGCTTAGAAATCTTTTCGCTATTTGATGGGTCAATATGGGCAGGTTCAAACAAATCTTTTGTAATGATAGCTTTTTTATCCATCATTTAGTTTTCCCCCCCGAAATACGAATACGTGGGTCGATGACTCCGTATAAAATATCAACAATAAGGATAACTACCACGAATAAAGCAGCAAACATTAGGTTTGTCCCCATTATTACTGGGTAGTCATTTGTGTTAATTGATTTTACAAACTGCTCCCCGATACCAGGAATACCAAAAATCTGCTCGATTACTAGCGATCCAGTCATTAAACTTACAGCCAAAGGTCCCATTACGGTAACAACTGGAATTAACGCATTTCTAAGTGCATGCTTAACACTTATTTGAAAGCGGCTGGCGCCCTTTGCTTTTGCCAGGGTTATATAATCAGAACCCAAAACATCAATCATTTCAGTACGCATAAATCGGGCAGCAATCGAAATTGGGAACATCGCCAATGCAATGGTTGGCAGGATTGTATATTCCGGTCCACGCCATAACATGACCGGCAGCCAGCCCAATTTAACTGCAATGTAATACTGTAATAACCCAGCAAAGATAAACGATGGAACTGATTTACCAACAACAGCAATAAAAGTAGATCCATAATCAATCCAGGTATTTTGCTTTAATGCCGCAATCGTACCTAAAAAGATACCTGCGATTGCACCAAAAACCATGGCTTGCAAACCTAGTATAGCAGAAGGACCAACTCGGTTTGCGAGTAGTTCTGTTACAGGGGTATTATTAAATTGAAAGGAGACTCCCAAATCACCCTTTACCATACTCTTCATATAATTAAAATATTGAACAGGCAATGGGTCATTTAAGCTATATTTCTCAAGCAGAATATTCTGTTGGACTGCTGAAAGTTTTTGGAAGTTATTAAACGGGCTTCCAGGAATTAACTTCATGAGGAAAAAAGTAATGGATGCAACTAAAAACAGTGTAATAATCATATACAAAACACGTTGCAATAAATATTTCGCCATGCCTACACCTCCTAATTAGTTAAATATTCGACGTTTTTCGACAATTTCGATACAGGTAAAAAGAGAGTATATTTTTTTGAATATACTCTCTTTCTATTTGGTTAAGATAGCTACTATTTAAGGATTTTAATCCATTGGTAACTATAATCAGGACCGAATGCATGGTGAGCAAAGCCTTTAACCTTAGGATTGATTAAAAGGTTAACTGAACGTTGATACATTGGTGCAATCGCTGCATCATCTTCTAAAAGAATCTTTTCAGCATCTTGAAGTGCTTTCCAACGTTCTTCGTCTTTAGCAGCTAAATCTGTTTGTGCAGCTTTAACTAGCTCATCATATTTTGGATTGCTATAATCCATTTTATTGTGATCTCCGCCAGTTAGGTATAAATCCATGAATGTCATTGGATCAGCATAGTCTGGACCCCAACCACTGAATAATAAACCATAATCCATTTTTTGTTCACGGTCGATACGGATTTTGAACGGTACACTTTCAATTGTAAGCTTTAAGCCAGGAAGGTTCTTTTCTAACTGATCTTTAACAAATGCATCTGTAGTTTTAGATGTTTCAGTATCGCCGCCCACATAAGTTAAAGCAACCTCTTTCACACCTAGCTCAGATAAACCTTTTTCCCAAAGCTTTTTAGCTTCATCTTTATTCATTGCTTGGTAAGACTTAGTTGTTTCACGGAAGTCTTTACCTTTTGTGTCAAATGTGAATCCTTTTGGTACTAAGAATTCAGCAGCAATAGATCCGTTAGCTAATACATCATCAACCATTGCTTTTTTATCAACAGACAAAGCAATTGCTTTACGGATATTAACATTTTTCAATGCTGGAATCTTTTCGTTCATTTTAAGCCAGAAAATTGTTGGTTCTTGGTATTGTAATAATTCTTTAGATCCTTCAAATTGTGAAATGATCGCAGCTTGTGCAAGCTTCGGTGTAATATCAGCTTCACCTGCAGTAAATGCGTTTGCAGATGCTTGTGGATCTTTAGAAACGTTAAAGTTGATTTTAGTTAATGTAACATCTTTCGCACCATGGTAAGTATCGTTTTTCTCTAATACCCACTCAGTTGCTGTAGGGCCATCCCATTTTGTCATCTTAAATGGACCGTTGTAAAGGATGTGTGCAGCATCTTTCGCATAGTCAGCGCCTTGTGCCTCAACAAACTTTTGGTTTTGTGGATAGAACAATTGGAATGTAATGAAAGATTCAATGTATGGAATTGGTCTTTCTAATGTAATTTTTAATGTGTAGTCATCTTCAGCTTTAATTCCTAGATCCTCTACTTTTGCTTTTCCTTCAGCAATTGCATCAGCGTTTTTAATTTTGCCGCTCATGAAGTATGGACCATATTCTGAAGCTGTGTCAGGATTGATTGCACGCTGCCATGCAAATACATAGTCATTTGCAGTTACAGGGTCACCATTAGACCATTTTGCATCTTTTCTTAATTTAACAGTTAATTCTGTTTTGTCTGCATTGTATTCTGGCATCGCTTCAGCACCAGCAGGTACTACCTTTTGATCAGCGTCCAAACGATACATGCCTTCGTTAACAGCATTCATTGTTGTGAAGCTCATAACGTCAGTTCCCAAAACGCTGTCCATTGTTGGAATTTCAGCAGATTCAAGAACATTAAGTTCCTGCTTGTCGGCAAGTTGTTCAGCAGCTGGTTTTTCGCCGCCCTTGTCCTTTGGTTTGTCTGAGCCTGTGTCCTTGTTGCCGCCTGAACATGCTGCTAGAAACATGCTAAGTACTAGTGTTAAAACTAAGAGTAGTGAAAGTTTTGATTTTTTCACTTGTAGACCTCCCTTTTCTATTATTCTGAAAAATTACTACATTCCCTATTATACATATATTAAAATTAATTGTACATAATTTTTTATATTTAATTTTACAAATTAGAAACATTCTTTACGTTAGGATTACAAATAGCTGTGATATAATTTAGACTTATAAAGATTTTTTTGTATAATATTCTTAAGGTATTCCTTTATAAATCAATGTTTTGGAGGTCATTCCGTGAATTTCCGTTTTAAGAAAAAACTTTATATTTTGCTTTTTACACAGTTGGCAATAATTATTATTTCTTTTATTTCTTATCGAAAAATTTCTTTAATAAGCTATATCAATATATCTTTCCTCTTCACTGCAGCATTACTTTTATTAACATTACTAATTTATACCATTCATAGCGGCTTCTATGATGCCATTTCTAGATCCTTTAATCTTGCCTTTTCACGAGGGAAAGATGAACGGCGACTTGAAGACATTCCAAGATTATCTGAAATGATTACTGTCGATGAAAAGCCTCTCCTTTTTCACGGGCTAATGAATGCTTTATTTATGTTGATTGCCCTTATTGCATATTATTTTTAACTCACTTGAAATTAATTATGCAATTCCTTTATAATGTGATTAATCGAATAAAAGCTGTTAAGCAATGATAAAGAGTAGTACGTATTTTCCTTCGATTCAGAGAGTTTGTGGCTGGTGAAAACAAACACGAAGCAATACGGAATGGACTTTGGAGCTTCTTTCTGAACCATTTATCCTATCGATAAACTAGTAGGAGTAGACGTTAGCCTTGCGTTAAAAGGACTCCAGAACTCTTGTGATGTTTTGGATCTGAGTGACTCTTTTTTGAGTAATTTAGGGTGGTACCGCGAACCATTCGTCCCTATTAGTTTTTAGGGATGAATGGTTTTTTTATTTATTTTTAGGAGGAAACGGAAATGAAAACAATTTTTTCAGGAATTCAACCGAGTGGAACGATTACACTTGGGAACTATATTGGAGCATTGAAACAATTCGTGGAATTGCAAAACGAATACAATTGCTTCTTTTGTATTGTGGATCAGCATGCCATCACAGTTCCCCAGGATCCGCAAACATTAAGGAAAAATATTCGCAGTCTGGCAGCATTATATCTTGCTGTAGGAATTGATCCAGAGAAGGCCACATTGTTTGTTCAATCAGAGGTTCCTGCGCATGCACAGGCAGGCTGGATGATGCAATGTATCTCTTATATCGGTGAATTGGAAAGAATGACGCAATTTAAAGATAAATCTACAGGAAAAGAAGCGGTTTCAGCAAGTCTGTTAACCTATCCGCCGTTAATGGCCGCTGATATTTTATTGTATAATACGAACTTGGTTCCTGTTGGGGAAGACCAAAAACAGCATATGGAATTGACTCGGGACTTAGCAGAACGTTTTAACAAGAAATATAATGACATTCTGACAATTCCTGAAATCAGCATACCAAAAGTTGGTGCACGGATCATGTCACTTCAAGAGCCAACAAAAAAAATGAGCAAATCTGATCCAAACAAAAAGGCCTTTATCACTCCGTTAGATGAACCAAATCAAATAGTGAAGAAAATTAAAAGTGCTGTTACTGATTCAGATGGAATTGTAAAATTTGATACCGTAAATAAACCTGGCGTTTCTAATTTGTTATCGATCTACTCCATTTTAGGAGGAAAATCGATTGCTGAACTTGAATTGATGTATGCGGGGAAAGGTTACGGAGATTTTAAGGGTGATCTAGCTGAAGTGGTCGCTAACTTCTTTATTCCGATCCAAGAAAAGTACTACAACTTAATGGAATCCAGTGAGCTGGATGATATTTTAGACCGCGGTGCCGAAAAAGCAAACCTGGTTGCCAGTAAAACGCTTAAGAAAATGGAAAATGCGATGGGATTGGGCAGAAAACGCCGTTAATAATGAAAAAGCCTGTCCGCAAAAGGTGTGCATTGCATCCCTTTTGGGTCAGGCTTTTAGTTTACTTTTGGGCCGTGTTCCATTTCCCATAGCTTTTCAAAAAATGGCTGTCCTTTAATTAGGTTTTCACAGAATGTTTCATGTCGCTTTGACCAGCCATCCTTTGTTTCCTCAAACAATTGCTCCCAAGCATTTTCAAAGTTCATTTCTTGGATCATTGAATATTGCTCCGGACACCATTCCGTATACCAGTACCGTATCTCTGCTTCGTTACTGGATGAAAGCAACTGATCAAGAGCCATAAATAACAGTTGTTTTAACTGTCGTTCCTTTCTAGTTAACCCTCTCATTAGTTCAGGTTCAGGAGATAAAATATGGAAATCCTTCGTTTTAGGCTGGGAATAAAAATGATATGGTTTTGCTTCATGCTGACTGATCATTTCATATACTAGCTGTTCTTGTCTTGGTATTAACCTGCTCTTTCGAATCGGAATAGTATAGCCAATTGTATCAATTGCTAATATTCCCACTCCGTCTGTGACAACAAAGCAGTAGTCAAGCTGAACTCTTTCATGATTTTTTCTTAAATATGCCTTCTGATAAATATCGTCTAGAAGCTGTTGTGGTAACTCTGAAAGATCATTTTCAATGTAATTAAATAAAATCGGCTCGACTTTAATAAGTGGTGCTTGATCTAACAGCTCCACTCCATCATCCTTACGCCATTCATGAAAGTGGCATATATTATATCCATTTTCTTCACCTTCAAACCAATTTACCCAAACATCATGAAGATACAACATTGTACAACCCCTCACTTCAAGAAACTGTTTGTCAATCAGTATGGGCAGACCTTAGTAAAATTATTCCTTTATATATATTTTGCTCCAATTACAGTTATTTACTGGTCCTTAATAAAACATGTCTTTTTATTTTCCTTTATGTATATGAGGGTCTACCATTTCGTATACCCGAATGAGGTTATATGAACAAAAAAAAATCTACCATATCAGGATGGTAGATTTTTATCTTCTTGATTTAGGATTGAAAGCGTCTTTTAACCCTTCGCCAATAAAGTTAATCGATAAAATGGTGATCGTAATTATGAGTGCTGGCGGTACCCATATCCAAAGCTTAAATTGGAGTACGTCGGGCTCATTTGCAGAATTCAACATATTACCCCAGCTTGGAATTTCTTGAGGCACACCAAAGCCAAGAAAGCTTAAACCTGTCTCAGCCACAATCATCGTTGCAAATGTAATTGTTGCCTGTACTATAATGGTTGATAAAATATTGGGTAATAAATGTTTGACAATTATTTTAGCAGGAGAACATCCAATAGAAATAGCAGCTACGATATACTCATTTTCTTTTTCTGCTAGGATTTTACTCCTAACAATCCGTGCTATTCCACCCCAGCTCAGTATGCTGATGGTTCCTATCAAAACCCATAACCCATTTACTTTTCCAAAAAGAATCGCATTTAAAACAATGACAAATACGAGAAAAGGAAAGTTTAAAATAAAATCTGTAAATCTCATTAATAAGCTATCAACTGCACCGCCGAAATAACCTGAAATCGAGCCGATTAATGTACCGAGTAAAATAACAAATAATGTACAGCTCATTCCAACTAACAAGGAGATTCGGCCGCCATACAGTAATCTTGTAAATACATCCCTACCTGCTTTATCCGTCCCAAGCCAATGCTTACCGGATGGCTCTAACGACATTTGGCCGATATTTATTCTAGTAACATCTGCCGTCGTAATATATGGAGCAAGGAAGGATATGACCGCTACAATAAATAAAAAGACTAGGCTAATCATAGCCAGTTTATTTTTAATAAACTTCTTCCGGGCAAGTGCCCATGGTGATAAACTTTTTTTCGGGGGTGCTACGATAATATTAGTATCCTTCTGAGTCATAACTTCCATCTTTCTTCCCCCTAATCTAGCCTAATTCTCGGATCTACAACACCGTATAGGATATCAGCGATAAGGTTGCCGATTAGTGTTAAGAAAGAGAATAACATTGTCAACGTCATTAATACCGGGTAATCTCTTGTTCCAACAGATTGCAAAAATAGTTGTCCAAGACCAGGATAAGTAAAAATCGTTTCGGTGATAATTGCCCCACTTATAATGGCAACTAAATCAAAGCCTAAAAAGGTAATAAGCGGTATAATCGAGTTTCTTAAAATATGAACGTTGTAAATCTTTCTTTCTGCTGTCCCTTTTGCACGGGCAGTACGGACAAAATCTTTTCGGCTGTTTTCAATAATATCATTGCGTAAAAATTGGGTATAGCTAGCAGTACTTAATAATCCGAGGACCACGGCCGGTAAGAATACATGGTGCAAACGGCTTAACCAATATTCAAGTGTGCCCTCAGTCATGCCTATATCAATTGATCCATTTGATGGAAACCATCCAAGCGTAAAAGAAAAGAAAAAGATGGCAAATACCCCGGCGATAAATGACGGAATCGATAAACCCAAATAATTTATTCCTCCTATTAGGTTATCTCCAAGAGTGTATGGTTTTCTTCCAGCGTATGTTCCCATAAAAAAGGCAAGAATATAGGTGATTAATATGGAAGTAAATCCAAGTAACAATGTATTTGGTATCCGTTCTCCAATTACCTCCGCTGCCGAAATTTTAAAACGTGCGGATTTACCAAAGTCTCCTTGCACGAAGTTACCAATCCAGCGGGCATATTGTTGTGGCAATGGGTCGTTATAGCCTAATTTTTCGCGCATCTCAGCGATATATTGTGGATTCGTATTTCTTGGGTCGATTTCTCCTGAAAGTGAGTCCCCAGGCATTAATTTTGCCAAAGTAAAGACTACAATGGAAATTAAAAATAACATCGGAATCATGCCTAAAATTCTTCGAAATGCATACTTCAGCATGTGCATTCTCCTTGTCTTTAAACTATGTTAAATAGGCAGGTCTATGTAACACAAGTTCGTTAAAAATGGGAGAGGCTAGGAGAACAGATTCTCCCTGCCCCTCCCAAATTACTTCCCTGAGCTTCAATCTAAATAATATAAGTATTTAACATAGTCTACTGCATGTTAGTCTGCTGTAATTATTGTTTAATCCACCATTCATTTGGACGGTTTTTACCTGATACGTCAAATTTCACACCTTGAACTCGTTTGCTTACTGCCATTGTTTCTTCGAGTTCAGCAATTGGCAATGCAGGAAGTTCCTTCATGAATAGTTTTTGCCATTGTACATATAGGTCTTTACGTTTATCAGTGTCAGTCCCAACAACGCTCATATCTACTGCTTGATCAAGTAATTTATCACTGTCAGCATTTACCCAGCGTGGATAGTTCCAAAGTGCTTTAGAGCTCCAAAGTGGAGTTGGATCTGGATCGGTACCAGTTGACCAGCCGCCGAAGAATACTTCCATCGATTTATCTGCTTTTTCAAGCATATCGTAGTAAAGGTTAGCATCTGTCATTGTAAGTTTCGATTTTAAACCAACGGCTTCCCAATATTGAGTCAATGCTTTTGCACGTGATTCAAATGTTGGATTTTGTGTTGCATAATGAGAAAAGTTTACAACAAATTTCTTACCATCTGGATCTTCACGGAAGCCATCGCCGTCAACATCTTTGTAACCAGCTTCATCTAACAATTCTTTTGCTTTTTTAGGATCGTATTTGAACTGTTCTAGTTCTTTATTGTCTGCTGCAATCCAGTGATTTGTAGGAACTGGACGGTTTACAGGTTTACCTACACCAAAGAAGAACGCTTTAACCCATTCTTCACGATTGATTGCATAGTACATTGCTTCACGTAATTTGATGTTTTGGTATTTTGATTCATTCATAACGTTTTGACTGCCATCCCAAGTACCTAATCTAAATCCAACATAGTAGTAGCTTAGGCCAGGATATGTTATTGCTTCAACATTATCAAGTGCTTTTACTTGATCAATAATACTTGGATGGAAAGAAGTCATATCAAGTGTGCCATTTTTTAATTCCCCAACTGATAGAGATGGGTCGATTACTTTTAAGACAACTTTTTCGATGTGAGGTTTTCCGCCAAAGTAATCATCGAAACGCTCCATTTCAACAGATTCCCCTGGAACAATTTTCGAAACTTTAAATGGTCCTAAACCTACAGGTTTTGTACGAACTTGTTCAGAAGACATCATATCTTTAACAGCCATGTCTTTGAATTCAGTACGGTTCATCGGATATGACCAAAGGTTTTCCAGGTTATTTACACGGGCTTTATCAAAAGTAATTTGGATGTTGTAATCATCAACAACTTTAATTCCTGAGATTTCTGTAGCTTTACCATCATGGTAATCTTGCGCACCTACGATAGTTTTTACGTTTTCAAATCGTGGACCTTCGTAATCTTTATCAGCAATGACTTTTAGTGCAAATTCCCAATCTTTAACTGATAGTTCATCACCGTTGTGCCATTTAACTCCTTTTTTTATTTCAAAATCATAAACCTTGTTGTCTGAAGTTTTCCATGAAGCAATATTCGGTTGTGCTTGTAATTTTTCATCAAACTTAATTAGGTTTTCATCAATGAATTGAAGAACCTCATCATCAGCCGCTGTACCGTAGAATGAGTAATTGAATTTACCCTCTGGAGCAGAATCAAGTGCATAGACTAATGTTCCGCCATCCTTCGGTTTATCAGCCGTTTCACCGCTCTTAGTGCCTTCTTTTTCTTTTTCCTTTGTACCTGCTTTTTCTCCACCGCCGCTACAAGCCGCTAAAAACGCCGATAGAACTAGCATTAACGCAGCTAACATAAGCATACTTCGTTTCTTCATTTGTTTCCCCCCTATAAGATTTTTTCGATAAAATTTGATTTGACTACCCTCTAGCTGTTGCGCCAAGGCGCTTCGGCTTTTCTAGTAAAGGTGGCAAGCTACTCGATGAGAAGGCTTCACCTCCTTTAATACTGGCTTTTGTTTAGAACATTCCTCCATTGCCATTGGACAGCGCGGATGAAATGGGCATCCTGATGGAGGATTTATAGGACTCGGAACATCTCCTTTTAAGATAATTCTATTCTTTTTAATCCTTGGATCTGGAGATGGGATTGCCGAAATTAAAGCCTGTGTGTATGGATGGAGAGGATCTGCGTATAGAAGATCCTTATCCGCTATCTCTACCATGTTACCAAGGTACATTACGCCTATTCGATCGCTCATATGTTTTACAACACTTAAATCATGTGCAATAAAGAGGAAGGTTAAATCAAATTCTTCTTGTAAATCCTTCAATAGATTTAAAACCTGCGATTGCACGGATACGTCCAGTGCGGAAACCGGTTCATCCGCAATGATTAATTTAGGTCTAAGTGCAAGGGAACGGGCAATCCCAATTCTTTGCCGCTGGCCACCGGAAAATTCATGTGCATACTTATAATAGGCATCTTGCGGTAGACCAACTTTATCTAGTAAATCCATGACTTCTCTTTTTAATTCAGCTTTACTTTTCTTTGTAAAGTTATAAATAGGTTCAGCAATGATATCGCCTACCATTTGCATTGGATTTAGGGAAGCGTATGGATCCTGGAAAACCATTTGCATGTCTTTACGAATCTCTCGCAATGATTTACCGTGACTTCTCGTAATATCTTTTCCATCAAAAAGGATGCTGCCTTCAGTTGGTTTCAATAATCGTAATATTGTCCTGCCGGCAGTAGACTTCCCGCAGCCGGATTCGCCTACTAGTCCCAGTGTTTCCCCTCTCTTAATCTCAAAAGAGATATTATCAACCGCTTTTACATTTCCGACGGTACGTTTAAAAAATCCGCCTTTGACAGGGTAATAGGTTTTAAGATTATGAATCTCTAAAAGATTGTCAGATTTTACGGAAGCGCTTTCTTTATTTTTATGTACGGAAACTGAACTCATCATTTCACCCCTTCTCTTGGTTTACTTGTTTCAAAGAGCAAACAGGCAACCTCATGGCCTTGTTCGACATCTTCTAACAGTGGGGTAATGGATGTGCATTCAGGCATTGCCTTTGGACAACGATGGGCAAATCTGCAGCCAACTTTCGGCATATTTGTAAGTGATGGAACAATTCCTTGGATGGAGCTCAAGCGCTCTTCCGTTTCATCCATTTTCGGTATTGCTCCCAATAGTAATGTTGTATATGGATGTTTAGGATTATGGAATAAAGTATCAACATCTGTTCGTTCAACAATCTTCCCTGCATACATAACGATGACTTCATCACACATTTCCGCTACTACACCTAAATCATGTGTAATTAAAATAACAGACATATCATTGACTTCTTGAATCTCTTTTAATAGTTCCAAAATTTGTGCCTGAACCGTAACATCAAGGGCAGTTGTCGGCTCGTCTGCAATTAATAGTTTAGGCTGGCAGGCAATCGCAATCGCAATCATAACCCTTTGTCTCATACCGCCCGATAATTGATGTGGATATTCATCCACAATTTTTTCAGGACGAGAAATTCCAACACTCTTTAATAAGGCAATTGCTTTTTGCCGTGCTTCTTGTTTCGAAATTTTCAAATGGTTAAAAAGAACTTCCATCAGTTGATAACCAATAGTAAATACTGGATTCAAGGAAGTCATTGGCTCTTGGAAAATCATTGAAACATCTTTCCCGCGGATTTTATTGATTTGGGATTCGGACATCTTCTCAAGATTAATTCCATCAAAAATGATTTCACCTGACTTGATCTTTCCAATTCCTTTTGGAAGCAACTTCATAATCGAAAGACTCATGACAGATTTACCACAGCCAGATTCACCTACAACTCCAACAATTTGTCGTGGTTTCACCTGAAACGAAACGTTGTCTACAGCATTGTAATCAATTCCATCAATATCAAAGGCTGTCTCTAAATTTTTCACCTCGAGCAGTGGTGCCTCTTTGCGATGTGACTTTTTTATGCTCATAGTACACCCTCTAACTTTATTGAATTATTCTGTTAATTCGTTATATTTAAATAGAATTCTATTACAGAATTGTTACAATTGCAAGACTTTTTTACAAAATTGGCAATTTTCGTGTTAATGAAAAATAAAAAAGCCTGATATACTAGGCTTTTTTACTTTTCTATTCTATAAACTTGCCAGCAGGAATGGTAAAAGATAGTTTTGTAGAATAATTATGGCTTTCGTAGAATTTTCCAATTATATTATACCCCGCTGCATAGCCGAGTAATTTGGGAACTCTCCCGCCCCCATATAAAAGTTCGTCGTGTCTTCTTTCATACTTTTTTTTGTTAAGCTGATTTTTTAAATATTTTTCCCAAAAATTTGATAGCTCTTTGTCTGTATACATCCGGCACCACTTTGCTAAATATTCCCTTCCGCAATTTTTTAATACGGCATATTCTGCCAGTCCCTCAATGACAATGGAGTCAAGCAATGTATAGTCTTCCATTTTTTTATTTAACATTCTCAACCGGCAGACATGGTGATATTCATGAACCAGAAGTGCTTCAATTTCTTTTGGATCTTCATAATGCGAAAGAAAGAGAAACATTTTATCAGGGAAGGAGACGCCTGCTTTACTTTTTTCCTCTCTGATAAAAAAAAATCCTCCTGCCTGTGCTAACGGAAAGAGAAAGATTGGCACATCAGGTCCATTCCATTTATTTTTATATTTAGAAAAAAGCCGATCCACTTTGTCCCATGCTTTATGTTCCAACATATTGTTTAAGTTGTTTTTAGCGGCTCTTGACGGACGGTACATTCCAAAATCCATTAGTAAACTGTAAATTTCATTTGCCTTTTGCCCCTTAAAATATGGAAGGAGCTTTTCACAGATTTTAGACGGGCGATCAAACTCCTCTTGTAACCATTGATCTGTTCGTATGACTCCCATTACTTCACCCCATTAACTCAAGATCTCCTTCTAGACATTTTATGAATTTTTTTAGAAGAAGTGCTTTGTTTTAGTGGGTTTCTTCCTTAAACGCAAAAAACAGCCAGACATATGCCTGGCTGAGACTTATTCTTATTCGTATTTTTTAAAGACGATTGTTGCGTTATGACCGCCAAAGCCGAGCGAGTTGCTCATAGCTGCCTTAATTTCTTTCGAACGAGCAGTATTCACCACATAGTCCAAGTCACAATCTGGATCTGGTGTTTCATAATTAATAGTCGGTGGCATCATGCTGTCTCTTATGGCCAGCACAGTGAAAATGGCTTCAACACCGCCAGCAGCACCAAGAAGATGTCCGGTCATTGATTTTGTTGAGCTCATGGCCAGTTTGTAAGCATGTTCGCCAAATACCTCTTTAACTGCGAGTGTTTCAAACTTATCGTTATATTCGGTACTTGTTCCATGGGCGTTAACATAATCAATATCTTCCGGCATTAACCCTCCATCGTTAATGGCCATTTTCATTGCACGCGCACCGCCTTCACCGCCTGGTGCCGGAGCTGTGATATGATAGGCATCACCAGTTGCACCATAGCCAACGATTTCTGCATATATTTTTGCACCACGTGCTAAGGCATGCTCTAATTCTTCCAAAATAACAATTCCTGCTCCCTCGCCAATGACAAAACCGTCACGATTTTTATCAAAAGGTCTGCTTGCTGTTTCCGGGTCTGGATTTGTAGAAAGAGCTGTATTGGCACAGAAACCGGCAACAGACATTTTCGTAATTGGCGCTTCAGCACCGCCGGTTACCATTACGTCTGCATCACCGCGCTGGATTACTTTAAAAGCATCGCCAATTGAATTAGTCCCTGTTGCACATGCGGTAACTGTACAGGAATTGAAACCCCTTGCACCAAGTGTGATGGACACTTGGCCCGTTGCCATATCAGGAATTAACATTGGGACAAAGAATGGGCTGACCCGTTTGTACCCTCTTTTTTGGAAGATCTCGAATTGTTGCTCGAACGTTTCCATACCGCCAATTCCGGAACCAATCCATACTCCCACACGTGGAGAATTTTCTTCAGTAATCGTTAAATTTGCATCCTTTACTGCCATTAATGCACTTGCTACGGCAAATTGGGTAAAACGATCCATTTTCCTAGCATCTTTTCTCTCCATATAAACTTCTGGATTAAAATCTTTTACTTCTGCAGCTACCTTCGCGGGATACTCATCAGCATTTACCCTTGTCATCGGCCCAACGCCTGATTTACCTTCTAATATCCCTTTCCATGTTGTTTCTGCATCAAGACCAAGTGGTGATACGGCACCGATGCCAGTAACTACAACCCTACGCTTTTCCATTTGTACATCTCCTTTTCTACACTAACTTTTCCCTATTTGTGACCATTCTATCTCTTATTATTTACCCCACCTGATGGCAATTGCTCCCCACGTTAAGCCGCCGCCGAATCCCACCATTACAATGAGGTCATCATCTTTAATTTTACCCGCCTCTAATTCTTCCACAAGTGAAATCGGAATCGATGCAGAAGATGTATTACCATATTTATTAACTGTTTTCGACATCTTTTCTATTGGCAGCTCTAATCTTTGCCTTGATGCTTCCATGATGCGAATATTGGCTTGATGAGGAATGAGAAAATCGACATCCTCTTTCGTTAAACCTGCCTTCTCAAGAACATGGATACAGCTCTCGCCCATTTGACGAACAGCGAACTTGAAAACCTCACGTCCATTCATAATGATAAATTCATCCTGGTATAGGTGTTTCGCACCCGTGCCGTCTGCACCTAGTTCAAAAGAAAGGATGCCCCGGTTTTCTGAAACTTGGCCGATAACTGCGGCCCCGGCACCGTCCCCGAATAATACGGCGGTATTACGGTCATTCCAGTCGGTAATTTTTGATAGCTTTTCAACACCTACTACAAGCACATATTTATACTCACTAGACTCAATAAATTGTTTTGCTGTGATGATTCCATACATAAATCCAGCACATGCCGCACTTACATCCATCGCTGCTGCTTTTTTTGCACCTAATCTTTCTTGAATTCTGCAGGCAACGGATGGAAACGGTGAATCCGGTGTAACCGTCGCAACCAAAATTAAATCAATCTCTTCAGCAGTAATTCCTGCATCTTGAATCGCTTTTTGAGCGGCAGCAAACGCCATGTCTGATGTATTAACATCGTCAGTTGCGATTCTCCGTTCTTCGATTCCTGTTCTGGTACGAATCCATTCATCAGAGGTATCCATTATTTTTTCTAAATCATGATTGGTGACAACTTTTTCCGGTAAATACCTGCCAATCCCGACAATACCAGCTCTCACAAGTCCCAACTCCTTTTAAATGTCTTACTTTCTTCTTTATCATAAGGATTAATATCAATTATTATGACTTGGTACTAATTTTAACAAATAAAACCTGTTTTAAGCAACTGTTTCTTCCTATTATACTCCGCTAATGTACATTCCCTTTATTCGTTTAGACATATTCTAATTCAAGAGGTACTTTCAGGAAGGAGGCAGCTAGGAATGGAAGATATTGAGCAGAAGGGGCAGAAGGGGCAAGATTTGAATGACTTAGAAAGGCAAGTGGAATCCCAAGAGCATATAGTGCAAGATCGGTTCACTAATTTAATGTTTGGTCCTCGGAGAGAACCACATCAAAACCACCATCAGCCACATCAAGAACCTATTCAGAATCAATCCACCATTGATTATGGGGAGCTAATGATGAATATCGATAACCTAATGGAATCTGTACGGGGATTAAAGCCATTGTTTTTAAAGGTTTACCCGTTTATCGAACAATTTTGGAAAAAGAAATAAGCTGCCCGATATGGCAGCTTATTTCTTTTCCTTTTCACTTAGGGCATCTTCCCTGCCAAGGTCATAGGCTTCTTGCATTACATTTGTAAACAAATTCATAAATGGCTGAATTAGCTCCATCGATAATTCGACCCCAGCTTGATCTAATTGCTCTTTAGCTTCTGGTAAGTATTTCATCGCAATCTGCATAAATTGTAAGGTCTTATCTTGGTTTATCATATGTACTCCTTAATAAAATTTATTTAGGCAGTTTTCCCGTTTCCTTATATTTATCAATTTTCCTATTCATTTCTCCAATAAAATCTTTAGATACTAATGGACTAAAATTACCAAGGGAAATAACATTGTCTTGAAAATCAAAAGAAAGATTACCTGATTTTAGCTTTCCATCGTTGTATTGTTCAGCAACCTTTTCATATAGTGTGTCAACCTGCTGTATGGTGCTGGTTAATACTGTTGATTCACCTAGGTCAGACTGGTCTGAGACATAGCCGATCACATAGGAGCCTTGACCTTTAACCTCCTCAATAACTGGAACATTAAAGCCATCCCCAGCCGGGTAAACCACATCGACACCGTTTTCCAACATTTGATTGGCTAATTGAATCGCCTTTTTCTCATCATCCCAATTTCCCACATATTCTATACTTACATGAGTTTGTTTATTTTCAGCCAATGCACCTTGATAAAAACCTTCAATTTCCGGCTGCCATTCATATGCAGCTAAAACACCCACTTTATTGGTTTTAGACATATGAGCAGCAACCATGCCGCCAAAAAAGCCCATCGCATGTGCTTTAAAGTTAAGGCTGGTTGTGTTAGGATTTTTTGCATCACCGTTAAAACTAACAAAATGAATCTCAGGATAGTCTTTAGAAATATTGTTAAAGTATTCCGCATACTCCGAACCATGTCCAAAGATGAGATTGACCCCTTTTTGCGCAAATTCCTTCACAGCCCTTTCAACAACGGCCTGTGAATTCATTCCTTCTTTATAAAATACATCCACATTAAATTTGGACTGTATTTTTAACATTCCCTTATAGCCCTTTGTTCCCCATACTTGGTCATTGACTGTTTCAGGAACTAACAAGCCAACCTTTTGTAATTTTCCTGTTGTCTTTGTTTCCCCGCAAGCCCCAAGTAGAAGAAGACATAAAAGAATGATTCCGAGACGGTTAAACATTCCAGACACTCCTTTATACGGCAGCCACTTCCATCACATGTTTCTATGATTATATATCGAATATTGAACCTAAAAGCAAAGAAAACGCCTATTTTCCTTTTATTCTAACCTTTGAACAAGTAAATGAAAAGACAAATTTCCTGCACATCTTCTTTCCTTCGACCGAGTTTGCCATATTTAAAAATTGACTTACAAACCATTTTGAAACAAACGCTGGACATGTTCAATTTGTGCGTCGATAGAATCCGCAATTGGTGTTACCTTTTTCACGGAAACCAGGCCAATTTGCTTATCCATTTGCAATGATTGATCGCGATTGTCAAGTGCGATGTTCTCATTTAATTGAAGATAAGCAGCACACTCGGCCCAATAATTCTTCCTCCCGCTTTCCAGAATGGAATCCCTATGATTACCGGTTTCAATCGTTTCAATAATAGTTTCAATGGCATCATCAACGAAAAGGACATCCCCTGTCCATTCTCTTTCGTCCTTTATGATGTCTGTCTTCAAAAATGTAGAAAGAATGGCTTGTTGAAACAGAAAAGACGGTGGCTGCCATTGGCCATACACCGCTGGTAAATAAAACATCTGAATGTTCTTCCTAAATCCCCTTACCTGTTCAATAAAAGCTTCGATTGTCTTTTCTTGCTTTGACCTGAGCATTTGAATTGGAAGAATGAATACTATATCCGGATTATTTTTATTTTCCTCGATAAATTGAATGATTGGTCTTATAATCTGTTCATTTTGTAAAATGATTTCTTTATTTTCCATGTATAAATCGTACAAAGAAAATATTAATGTTGTTTGTGTCGTGTCTTCTTTTCGTTTCTTTTCCCACTCAGTTAAAGAGCGTTCGCTAAAGTTTGCATTCCTTCCCACTTCAAGTCGTTTTTCCTCGAGAAATGGGCTTTTATCTAATTTATCAATTTGTACACCTACCACCTCTACACCTTGATTTAGCAGGGTTTTGCAAAAATGAAAACTAACAAAATTGTAGATTCCAAGAATTACGGCCTTGTCCATTAAAATTTCCTCCCCAAACGTGCCTTAATGAATCCTATGCAATTCGCTGAGGAATTATTTCTTTTGGGGAGTATCCAAACTTAAAGTACTGATTCATGACTGTTCAAAAATTTGATGAATATTTTTCCGAGCTGTGGCTTTTTTTCTGGAAGGATATAAGTAGGATTGATTTCTGGAGACTTGATGATTTGCTGATATAATTTTGATTGTGTATATGATTTTCCGCCGGATAGGACATGAATAATTTTAACTGGACTGTCGAACTCGAGATGAACAAAATCTTCCATGCTAAAAATAGTACTTTCGATCCCTGTCTGATCCATGTTATGTGCTGCTGTTAATTCCCTCACTAATTTTTTATAAAAGAATTTGTGTTCCTTCTCCTGTTCAAGATGATGCTTTAAGGAAAGAATAGGGTTCAGTAGGATGACCGATCTGATACTCCCTTTCATTTTCTCCATTAACCTGACTGCGACGAGCGCCCCCATACCTTCGGCCAATATGTGAATTTTATTGTTTAGGATTTCGCTCCGTATTACATGCTGATATAACCTTTGAGCAAGCTCAATAGCACTTTCGCTCCCCCAGTTTCGCCCATAAAGATTTGAGGAAAAAATGGTGTACCCAGCATCTTTTAGTTCGTTGATAATGGCAAGCTTTCCTTCGTTTTGTGTCCAAAAACATTTACTCTCGTCCACAAAATGCCTTTCATCTCCGATGATCAAGATCCCAAATCCTGTAGGCTTTTCCGGGTAATGAACAATATTCCATTGGGTATCCATCTGAAAATTGCGATTTTCCATCGATAAATCTCCTTTTACATATTTCCTCAAAATATTGTATGCCATTTCACAAAAGATGAAAGGGAGTTTGCCCATTTTTCTGATTTTACTCGAAAAGTATAAGCAGAAAATGATTTTATCTATATTTTTTTAAAATCGTATGGTACTATTAAAATTGATGAAAAATAGGTAAGAGGTGAAAAAATAGTGCGATTCTTTTGGACTTTTTTCTGGTCTTTTCTTTTAGTGCAAATGCTTACATATGTCGTTAGTTCCATGACCCCAGGTGCAGAATTTGAATTTATGCCAGGTGTTATTGTTTCTCTTGGAGTAACCGTATTAATTTTCATTGCTGCTGCTGTGATTCCTAATGAACCTGTTGAAAAACATTAATAATGGGTAAAAAAGGTCTTCCGTTTTAATGGATGACCTTTTTGATTGTTTACTGCAGCTTCAAAGCCACTTCTCCATCTTCTACCATGATTTTTACATTTGACTTCTCATGTACCCGGCCAGCTATTATTTCACGTGCAAGCTTTGTTTCAATATTTCGTTGGATAAATCGTTTTAGTGGTCTTGCCCCATAAATTGGATCAAATCCATTTACGGCAATAAATTCTTTCGCATCCTCACTAATCAAAATATTTATTTGCTGTTGTCTTAACCTGTTTTGCAGTTCCTTCATCATTTTAACAACAATATTTTTTATTTCTCCTAATGATAACGGTTTAAATAGGATCGTCTCATCAATACGATTTAAAAATTCCGGGCGGAAATGGGCCTTTAATTGGCTCATTACTATTTCTCTTGTGGCATCCGAAATCTCAATTTCATTTTCACTTCGTTCTAGTAAGAAGTGTGAGCCGATATTGGATGTCATAATAATAACCGTGTTTTTAAAGTCCACTACCCGGCCCTGTGAATCCGTGATTCGCCCATCATCAAGTGCTTGTAAGAGAATATTAAACACTTCAGGATGAGCCTTTTCGATCTCATCCATTAAAATTACCGAATAAGGTCTTCTCCTAACAGCTTCCGTCAACTGCCCGCCTTCTTCATAACCAACATATCCTGGAGGCGCACCGATTAGGCGTGATACCGCATGCTTTTCCATATATTCCGACATATCAATCCGAATAATTTGTTCTTCACTGTCAAATAAGGACTCTGCCAACGCCTTTGCCAGCTCTGTTTTCCCTACACCCGTCGGCCCTAAAAATAAAAATGATCCGATTGGCCGGTTTGGATCCTTTATGCCGGCACGTGCCCGAAGGACCGCATCTGCCACAAGGTTAACGGCTTCATTTTGACCAATGACTCTTTCATGCAAGATCGATTCCAATTTCAACAGTTTTTCTCTTTCACCTTCAACAAGTTTAGAGAGCGGAATACCTGTCCATCTCGAGACAATATTCGAAATTTCTTCCCCTGTGACTTCTTCCCGTAGCAGCCGCTCATCCTTTGCAGCTCCATTCTCTAATTCTTTAAGTTCTTTTTCTACTAATGGAATTTGTCCGTGCCTGAGTTCTGCCGCCCGGTTTAAATCATATTTATCTTCTGCCTGCTGTAGCTCACGGCGAAGCTTTTCAAGCTGCTCTCTTTTTTCCTGTACTTTCTGTATGCTTTGCTTCTCTTGAAGCCATTTTGCCCTCATCGCATTGGCTTGTTCTTTTAAATCGGCAAGTTCCTTCAAAAGTACTTCAAGTCTTAATTTGCTGCCTTCATCACTCTCTTTTCTTAAGGCTGCCTTTTCAATTTCCAGCTGCATTACCCTGCGTGTCACTTCATCAAGTTCTGTTGGCATAGAATCAATTTCAGTGCGAATCAAGGCACATGCTTCATCTACCAAATCAATTGCTTTATCAGGCAAAAATCGGTCAGTTATATAGCGATCTGATAAAGTAGCTGCTGCCACTAGCGCATGATCATGAATTTTTACGCCATGGTGCACTTCAAATCGTTCCTTTAACCCTCTTAATATCGAGATCGTGTCTTCAACATTCGGTTCTTGAACAAGTACTTGTTGAAATCTCCGTTCAAGTGCCGGGTCTTTTTCGATATATTTCCTATGCTCATCGAGTGTGGTTGCTCCAATGCAATGAAGTTCCCCGCGTGCAAGCATCGGCTTTAGCATATTACCTGCATCCATCGCACCTTCGGTTTTTCCTGCTCCAACGATGGTATGAATTTCATCAATGAACAGCAAAATTTGACCTTCGCTTTTTTTAATTTCGTTTAAAACAGCCTTCAGTCTTTCTTCAAATTCACCTCTAAATTTTGCTCCGGCGATTAGGGAACTCATGTCCAGCGAAAAAATCGTTTTATCCTTTAATCCTTCCGGAACATCCTTTCTGACAATCCTTTGTGCCAATCCTTCAACAATAGCTGTTTTCCCTACCCCTGGTTCGCCTATTAATACAGGATTGTTTTTTGTCTTTCTTGATAAAATCCGAATCACATTGCGAATTTCTGTGTCCCTGCCAATAACCGGATCCATTTTACCCGCTTTCACTTCGGCAACGAGGTCTCTGCCGTACTTTTTAAGAGCATCATAACCTGCTTCCGGATTTTGTGATGTCACTCTTTGGTTCCCCCTTATTTCTTTTATTGCTTTTAAAATAGTTTCTGGAGTTCGCCCAAATGCATGGATTATTTTTTTCATTTCTGAATCACTATCATAGGAAGCAGCCAATAGAAAATGCTCAACCGAGATATACTCATCAGCAAATTTTGAAGCAAACTCCTCCGCACTAACCAATAATTTTTGCAGTTTTGCTGTAATATACAGTTTCCCCTGTTCAACCCCGCTTCCGGTAACCTGAGGTTTTTTAGCCAATGATTCAATGAAGCTTTGCCTGACCTTCTCAGACGACAAACCAGCTTTTTCGATAATAGCGGCAATAAGGCTATCGTCTTGATCCATGAGCGTTAAAAATAGATGAGATTCATCAATTTCTTGATGATTTTCTTTAATCGCTAAGGTCTGTGCATCCATTATGCCTTTTTGTAATCGCTCCGTCATTCGGTTTAAGTCCATGGTTCTCACTCCTTTTTGACCATTATTGACCTATTTGTTTTTATTATAAAACATTTCATAAATAGAAGTAAAATTTTGAACAGGGAAAAAGTCATCCCCTTTGGATGACTTTTCATTTTTTTATATTATGGTTTCCGTTGGTAGGTCCAAACTCTGTTATGATTCGATGTCTCCGGAAATGGATCCCCGGCTTTAAGCTTTATTTGTTTAGGATGGAGCACATTATCGCCGGTTTCTCCAATTTCTATATACACACCATTATTCGGAGCCTTTTTTCCTGATTTAAACTGATGATTTTGTCCCACAATTTTCCCTCCTTATTTACTACATTTTTTATTATTTCCTTTTCTGGTTTGTCCATTATAGGAATTTCTTTCAAATTCCATCAAAGCCCGACAATATTTCCTAAGAAATATGTCATAGGCAATTTAAGTTTTTGACGATTGTATGAACATATTCTACATTTATTGCTAAATATTCCTTATTAACAATATAATGATAGTAATATCTTGCAAATCCAACCTTGACTGGCATTTATTTTTTAAAAATTAATTCGGACCTTTAAAGGTGGTTAGTCGTATGCAGTCAGTAAAAGAAATACCCGTTACATTGTCCCATCTTTTTGATACGGTTCAATATATGAAAAAGATTGAAAAAGGTACTTTTCTATTTCAAGAAGGATCGCGAGCGGATGAATTATATATTGTGCAAAGCGGGATTCTTCAAATTAGTAAAATTATTCCTGATGGAAGAGAACTTACTCTAAGAATGTGCTCCAAAGGAGACTTTGTTGGTGAATTAAATTTATTCTCCCCTTCTCCAAGATATTTATTAAGTGCACGTGTCGTTGAGAGTGGTGAAGTTGCAGTGATTATGAAGGAAGTGCTGGAAGAAAAATTATCACAAAATCTCCCACTTTCCTTTGAATTTATTAAATGGATGAGTCTGCAATATCGTAAAACGCAAACCAAGTTTCGTGATTTAGTTCTTCATGGGAAAAAGGGTGCCTTGTATTCAACTCTTATTCGAATAAGTAATAGTTATGGGATTAAAACAAATAAAGGAATTTTGATTGAATTACCATTAACAAATCAAGAGCTGGCAAATTTCTGCGGCACCTCTCGTGAAGTTGTCAATCGACTACTTAGTGATTTACGAAAAGCTGGGATTATTTCAATCGATAAAGGGTCGATAACCATTCATGACTTAGATTATTTAAAACGTGAAATCGATTGCGAGGATTGTCCGATTGAAATTTGTAAAGTTGACTAGGAGAAAAGCGGAAGCGCCTTGCACAGGGGCGACAGGCATAAGACGAGCAGGCGAGAAGGTTGCTCTTTAACCTTCTTGACTGATTGGCTTATGACCCCGAGCCCCTAGGCGCTGATGTTGGCCAATTCTCGAAGTGGAATTTTATCTCTCAAAAAAAATCGGTCATTTCGACCGATTTTTTTATTTTAGTAAATATATTTGAATGACAATGATAATGAAAAAAATGGCTGAATTGATAATTTCGTAAATCCCAATTTGTTTTGGGGATAACTTTTTCCCATAAAAGATGATTGCTCGAAGTAAACTTGGGATAAAAGCAAGCGCAGCAATCCAATAACCACATACGAACCAACCTACAACTAACAGTAAATGGTATGACCAAGAAATCCATTTGAATTTCGTATTTTTCTTTTCCCTAATCATTGATTTAACATAGAAAGTACAACCTAAAAAGAATAGCACAGATGTTAAAAAGGTGAAAATAATCGCCTCAAACGTGACCACACCTTGCCCTAAATAACTGCTTGCCAAACCGGCAATCGAAAAAGCGAAAATAGCACTCATATCATTCATAAAAGCACGATCTTGATTTTTTGAGGTATAGTAGGCATTTATAGTAAAAAACGGAATCATAAGAAGACCAAAGAAAACGATAGATAGCATTTCCAAAAGTGGTATCAATAATAGCAATAACGCCGGCACCATATAAATAAGCGTCCACTTTGTATAAAAAGGGATCTTTTTCTTTTTAAATAAAAGGAGCATCGGATATGTTGCCAAGTACAATAGAAGCCAGCCAATAAAAAATGGGATCTGCTGCCACAAAAATCCTCCATCCATCACACCCAGCCAAAAAGGGATGATCAGCATTGCCCAAGCACCATGTTGTTTCGGTAAAAATAAATTCATCTCTTTCACTCCTTATTCCTACTTACCCCTACTATAAAATAGCCATTCGGAAAAATAAGTGAAGAGCATCACATAATAATGTAAAAAAGAAGGCTTTCGCCTTCTTTCAAAACACTAAGTTATTATATGAACAAACATCATAGCCCCTAAGTTGTATAGTAGCGGGTTTGATTCATTGTCGCAGTGATAAATGTAACAGATTTGACAAATTTATTAATTTTTTTCATCCATATTATGAACAAGTTTCTTAATCAATTGAACTGTCCAGTTTATCACTGCCTCGTCATAAATAAGGAAGGCAGGCACATCGAGTTTGGCAGAAATAAGATCTATCATCTCTTCCTTCCAGTACACCACGGCTTGAACATTATTCACTAAATCTAATAAAGGTAAATCCCGGTTGTCCCTTACCAATAAAAGCTTTGGATAATTTTCCGACTTATGGCCTTCAACTAAAATGACGTCGGAATGAAAAAATTTCATCAATTCTATTTGTTGTTCAAGACTAAATTCACACTTTTCTGCTTGAAGAATCAACCTGCCATTTCCCTCAACAAGGGATGCAATCGCACCTGCTGACAGGTGTATTGTTGAATCCTTTTGCTCCACAACATCCGGCTTTCCGCCATGTCCGTGATGCTTGATGGTCACCGTTTTTAACCCCTGGGTAGAAAGTGTTTCAATTAGTTTGGAAGTCAAAGTTGTTTTTCCACTATTTTGATACCCAACCACTTGAAAAATGATTGGTTTTACCACGGCCACTCACTGCCGGTCTGATCTTCAAGCAAAAGCACTTCCACCTCGCTGCCAGCTGTAAAGCCCCTTGTTCCGCCTGGAAGAATCATTAAAGAATTCGCACCTGCAAGGCTCATAATAATGTTTGATTTGTCTAAACCGCTTGGGGTTGCTTTAAGCCTGCCGTCCTCAATAAACGCGGAGCTGCGAACAAATCTTGTAAATGGATTCGCTTTTGGGAAATCAGCCTGGAGCAATGCCATTTCTTTCCTTAAATGCACTTTTTCCGAAAACAACATTTTCCGAATAATTGGACGGGCAAACAATTCAAAGCCAACATAACATGCTGACGGATTTCCGGAAAGGCCAAACAGGATTTTCCCTTTATATTCGGCAACTGTTGTCACGCTTCCAGGGCGCATCGCCACCTTATTAAAAAGAACCTCTGCACCCAGCTTGTCATAAATGGCGGGAAGGTAATCAAAGTCGCCAACGGATACACCGCCTGTTGTGATTAATAAATCAACTTCATTTAACACATTATTTACGGCTTCAAAGCATGTATCAAATTCATCGGGCAGTTTTCCGAAATATTTAACATTACCACCGGCTCTTTCAATTTGAGCAGCAATCATATGGGAATTGCTGTTGCGAATTTTTCCTGGAACTAATGCTTCTTCCACCTCTAAAAGCTCAGTGCCAGTCGCAAATAAACCAACAAGCGGCTTTTTAGCCACAGGTACATCCTTATAGCCAAAAGTTGCAAGCATGGCCTGGATACCTGGATTAATCAATGTCCCTTTTTTTACTAAGACTTCACCTTTTTTTGCGTCTTCCCCTGTGAAGGAAACATTATCACCTTTATTAAAGCTTCGTTTAATCGACATATACGGGGTTCCATTTTTTTCGTTGTCTTGTGCAACTTCAAACATGACGACCGCATCGGTTCCCTCCGGCATCATCGCCCCTGTCATAATTCGAACAGCTTGATTTTGGCCAACAACCTTTGTTGAAACCATTCCAGCACCAAGATGGTCAATCACTTCAAATTCAACCGGATTGGCTTGCGATGCCTCATGTGTATCAATTGATCTGATAGCAAAGCCGTCATATGGTGCCCGATCGAAATGTGGTACATCACTTGTGGCAATTAAATCCTCTGATAAAAAACGGCCAAAGCTTTCATTTATTGAAACATATTCCGTTACACCCTGTAATTGAAATTCCATTATTTTTTGAACTGCATCCCCTATTGGAATCGGTTTTCTTCTTTCTAACAAACTTCCTCAACTCCTGCCTAATACTGGTTATATTTCAACTATGTATTAAATTTAAACAGCTAATATTCATTATAAGCCTATTAAAAACTTGCTAACATATCAAATGTCACAAAATGAAGGAAAATATTTAAAATCATAGTGAATGTGTGATGCAGGTCACCTAAATAATATTCATTATCAATTATGCTTAAGTCAGAAATAAATAACCTTTACAAACTCAAGGAGGATTTTAATTATGACTTTCACCATTACTGAAAATTCATTAGTTAAAGATATTGTAAACGAATTACCGAAGACAAGTGATGTTTTCAAAAAGAACCGCATTGATTTCTGCTGTGGCGGAAACATTCTTTTATCACAAGCAGTTGTTCAAAATGGGCTTAATATGGATTCTCTTTTAGGAGAATTAAAGGTCGTTTTTGAAAAATACGAAAACGCTGAGAAAGATGTAGAGGTTTGGACTGAATCTGACTCAAACACAATCATTGATCATGTCATTTCAAATTATCATCGTGTATCTGAAGAAGAATTAAAGATGCTCAGCCCATATGTAACAAAGGTATCACGTGTTCATGGTAACAACCACCCAGAACTATTAAAAGTAAATGAATTGTTTTATGAATTCAAAAAAGAATTAATTGAGCATATGGAAAAAGAAGAAGCAATTTTATTCCCATTAATTAAGCAGCTTGCAGATGGAACAGTCGAAAATCGAGAAGAAGCCATCAATATGATTGTTGAGCTTGAAAAAGAACATGATCATGCCGGCGAGATCTTAAGACAAATCCGTGAAGTAACTTCTGACTTTGAACTTCCATTGGATGCCTGCGGTACGTACCGTTTAGTCTATGCCCGCTTGGAAGCATTAGAAGGCTTGACCTTCATGCATGTACATTTAGAAAATAACATTTTATTCCCAAGATATATTGCGTAATGAGCAACAGCCCGCTTACCATAAGCGGGCTGTTTTTGTAAAAAAGCGCTCTTCCTTACGAAGAGAGCTTGCATTTTATCCACCTATATACGACATTTCAATTTTTTTGCGATTTTTATTGGTTTCTGCTGTTCTTTCGTCTGAATATCTGTCATCTCTTCCATTCCAAATAGCGGTAACCCGCTCAGCTATTTGCTCATCGGTTGCCCCATTTCTCATGAAATTCCGAATATCATGGCCATTACCATTAAATAAACAGGTGAAAATCTGGCCATTTGCAGATAGGCGTGAACGTGTACAGCTTGAACAGAATGATTCAGAAACGGAAGTAATAAACCCGACGTTTACGTCAGCATCTTTATACCGATAAAGCTTTGCTACTTCTCCATAATATGCTGGATCAACTGGCTCCAGCTCAAAATGCTCTTTTAATAAATAATAAATCTGTTTTTTGGTCACAACATCATCCATCTTCCAACCGTTTGTTGCGCCAACATCCATGAACTCGATATATCGAAGCTCTAGACTATGATTTTTGCAGTATTCTGCCATTGGAATAATCTCTGAATCATTTAGACCTTTTTTTACAACCATGTTGATTTTGACCCCAAGACCGGCCTGTTTAGCTGCTTCGATCCCCTCTAATACAGGGCCAGTACCAACACCGCGTCCATTAATTTGTCCAAACAATTCATCGTTTAAGGTATCAAGACTGACATTCACCCTTTTGAGACCTGCCGCTTTTAACTCACCAGCCAATTTCGGCAGCAAGACGCCATTTGTTGTTAGGCCGATATCACTTAAGCCCTCAATAGCAGAAAGTTTTTTGACAAGAATCGGCATATCCTTGCGAAGCAGCGGTTCTCCGCCAGTTAAGCGGATTTTTTCTACACCTAAACGAACAAATATTTTTCCGAGACGTTCAATTTCTTCATACGTCAGCAAGGCGCTTCGAGGAAGAAATTCAAAATCCGGACCGAATTGGTCAGCAGGCATACAGTATTGGCAACGAAAATTACAACGGTCTATAACAGAAATTCTTAAGTCACGTAAAGGTCTATTTAATTTATCTTTAATAATGGTTTTTTCCATTTATATCAACTCCATTATTTTCAAAAAAGTTCTTATTGTTAGTGTATCAGGATTTACCCAAAAATACTGTTACTTTATTCACTATTAAAATACTTTTTAATATAGTTCTAATCTTAACAGATGTTTGCACATGAAATAACGATTGTTTTTGGAAAATATTATCCATTTTAAAATACAATGGTTGAATCCTATTTTTCAGCTGAAGTTTTCACTATATTGTCATTGTTTACCTCATTTTTTTGACTAGTCTTGCGATAAAATGATACTAATGAATCCTAACATAAAGGAAATTGACTGGTTTAAAAAATGATTTAGAGGTGAATCAGATGATGACTACAATGAAGCCAACACATTCGATTGAGATAAAAGAATTACTTAAATTTGCTGATCGGAAGTTTAAAAGTGAACGAGGAAGCTACCTTTTTCAAGAAGGAATGGTAGCAGAGGAGCTTTTCATTATTATTTCTGGTAAAATTCAAATTAGTAAAATTACGTCAGACGGCCGTGAGCTTTCGCTCCGAATATGCGGTGCCAATGATATTTGTGGTGAATTAACGCTTTTTACTGACAATCCAAGGTATTTATTAAGTGCAAAGGTTCTTGAAGAAGGGGAAATTGCTGCGATCAAAAAAGATGTAATCGAAAGTGAAATTTTCCAAAATAGTAAGCTTGCCTTTGAGTTCATGAAATGGATGAGTGATCATTTTCGAAAAACGCAAACAAAATTTCGCGACCTTGTCTTAAATGGGAAACGCGGCGCCTTATTTTCAACGCTTATTCGGATGTCCAACAGCTATGGAATCCCAAAGGACAATGAAATCTTAATTGACTTGCCATTAACCAATCAAGAATTGGCAAACTTCTGCGGTACCTCTCGAGAAAGTACAAACCGAATCCTTAGTGAGTTAAAACGGGATAAAATTATTCAAATTAAAAAAGGGAAGATAACAATCCTAGATTTGCAATATTTAAAAGATGAAATTGGCTGTGAAAATTGCTCAACTGTTTACTGTAATATAGAATAAGACGAATTCCACGTCTTTTTTTCACAAGGCTGTCTCACCATCGTGAGGCAGCCTTGTTTTTTATACTTACTAATTATTTCTGTTCCTGCTTCTCTCTTAATGCTTTTGGAATGTAGACGCAGAATGGCTCGCTTTCAAGGTAGTCACCTGTCATGGCATATGCCCTTGACCTTGAACCGCCGCAAACATAGCGAAACTCACAGACACCGCATTTACCCTTAAATCCGTCTGGATTTCTTAACGCCTTAAAGATTGGAGATTCACGGTAAATTTCTGCTAATGGTGTTTCGCGAACATTCCCAGCCTTAACAGGTAATAATCCGCTTGGATAAACATCACCAATATGCGAAATAAACACAAAACCATTACCATCATTCACACCTTTAGGTGCACGCCCAAGCCCGTCGATGGAGCCGGTTAGGCCTTTTTCAGTTAAGGCAGATAAATAGTCGATTTCATCTGTCTGCGCCTTTGCTTCACGCATTTTTTGCTGAATAACTACACGGCGGTGATGCATTGCTTCTGTCGTTTTAATATCAAATGATACCCGTTTACTAAGATCATACAGCCAGCGTAAGACCTTTTCATGTTCAACAGGTGAAATCATATCTGAAACTTGACCTCTTCCAGTAGGAACAAGGAAGAAGACGCTCCAAAGCACACAATTTAATTCCTCCACCATTTTTGCCATTTCATCAAGGTATTCAACATTATACCTGGAAATAACGGTATTAATCTGTATCGGAATTTCAAGCTCATGCAAATATTTTATCCGTTCCATTGTCAAATCAAAAGAACCTGCAGTTCCCCGGAAGTGGTCATGAATTTCGGCAGTAGGTCCGTCAATACTAAATGCCCAGCGAGAAAGACCGACCTCTTTTGCTTTTTCAATCGCTTCTTTTGTTACATTCGGGGTCGCACTCGGTGTCATCGATACCCGTACTCCCATTTCCACAGCATATTTAGCGATATCAAAGATATCTTCCCTCATCAAAGGGTCGCCGCCTGTAAAGACAAGGATTGGGTTATTCATATCATATATTTGATCGATAAGATTTTTTCCTTCTTCGAATGATAGCTCGCGTGGATCTCGTGTGTATTGTGCATCTGCACGACAATGCAGACATTTTAATTGGCAAGCACGTGTCAGCTCCCAAATAACGATAAATGGATCTTTATTAAAATCTCGGTGAAAAGACAAATGAAACGCCTCCTAAACGGCCATTTCAAACTCAAACAGCCTTAATACTGTGTATTATAAAGGTGTTTATGTTTGAAAAAAGTGAACTATCTCACAACCTTGAGATTATATATGTCCGTTTTGTGAAGTATGTAGAATCAAAAAAAACAGCAGATCTTCTGCTGTTTTAGGAAATCGTTAAAACTTCATATTTTGCTGCCAGGTCAATGAAGTCGCCCATTCCGCTAATTTTTCCAACTGCCAATTTTTCTGTCACTTCATAATGATCAGCACATGTTTTACACGCTAAAATCTCGACACCTTTTGCTTCCAATTCCTTCAAATGCACCGAAACAAATGATTCTTCGGTCATCGTTAACACACCACTGTTCATACAAAAAACAGCTGCAGGAAGTTCTTCTTTTTGCTTTAAAATCGTAAAAAATGTTTCAAGGATATTCTCACCAAGAATTTGGTCACCCCTGCCAAGCTGGTTCGAGCTAACTAAAATCACTTTGTTTTTCATTTGTTTTTTAACTCCTTAGCGAATGCCTAAAGCAATTTTTGCATAGCGTGACATCATCTCTTTGTTCCAAGGCGGATTCCAAACAATATTTACATCCGTTTCTTTTATTTCAGGAATATCTGCCAGCGATCTTTTCACTTGGTCAACAATTGTTCCTGCAAGCGGACAACCCATTGAAGTTAAAGTCATTGTGATTGAGACTTTTCCCTCATCATCCATTTCAACATTATAAACTAAGCCTAAATTGACAATGTCTACACCTAACTCAGGGTCAATAACTAGTTCTAATGCCCCCATAATATTTTCTTTTAATTCTTCATTCATATGGATTCACTCCTTAATATATTTTTATTTACTTCATGGAAGGTTTTTATTACAATTTCCAAAAAGCGATTAATTAAATCTACTTCCAAAAGTATATAGTCTTTTAATGGCCTTTGGTGTGAATTTTTTTACAGTTTAGATATAAAATTGTTAACATAGGGAGTATAGAGATAAAAAGTTTCTATTCGTTTGAAAAAGTTATCTTAAATCTAGTTTATCATGTAAACAAATTTTTTCCTAAATCATTGCTTTCATTTAATGAAATTCAAAATTAGAAGGAGTTCATATGGCAGAGAGACATTTAATCGCATTAGATTTAGATGGAACATTGTTAAAAGATGATAAAACAATTTCCCCTAAAAATAAGGAAATAATCCAAAAAGCAAGAGCGGAAGGCCACATTGTCATGATTGCAACCGGAAGACCTTATCGTTCCAGTGAAATGTATTATCACGAATTGGAGCTAGACACACCAATTGTTAATTTTAACGGCGCATTCATGCATCACCCACGCAACAATAACTGGGGATTTTATCATGAGCCGCTTGATATCAAGGTAGCAAAAGACATTGTCGAGGCATGCAGAAGTTTTCATTTTCATAATATTATCGCCGAAGTGATAGACGATGTTTATTTTCATTATCACGATGAAAAGCTATTAGATATTTTTAGCTTTGGCAATCCAAAAATCACCACAGGTGATCTACAAAATTTTCTAAACGATTCACCTACAAGCATGCTGATCCACACAGAGGAAGATCAGCTTAAACAGATTCGTGACCATCTATCTGAGGTGCATGCTGAAGTGATTGAGCAACGAAGCTGGGCAGCCCCATGGCATGTTATCGAAATTATTAAGGTTGGTTTAAACAAGGCTGTTGGCTTAAAAAAGGCGGCTGATTACTTTGGGATACCAGCTGAAAGGATAGTTGCATTTGGCGATGAGGATAATGATTTGGAAATGCTTGAATATGCCGGACATGGGATTGCAATGGGGAATGCCATTGATCAAGTAAAAAATATCGCCAATGATGTGACCCTTAGTAATGAAGAAGACGGAGTAGGTCAATATTTGGCGGATTTGTTAAATATAAAATAATAACGTGTTTTCACCATTGTTTACCTAATTGAACCTATCCCATTTGGAGCATACTATTTTTGAGGCAGCGTTGCTGTTTCAATATGAGCTTTGAGCATATTGGAGGGATTCGAATGGGTAAATCAAACAAATCAAAACGCTTTGTCCAGCAAGGAAAGGATACTGTCAACAAACATGCCGAACGTATTCCTTACCACATGACCTACGCTGAAGCAGAAGCTCAGAAGATGGCCAATGTGCATGAATCCTCGCTCGGAGGAATATAAAATGGGTAACCAATTATTCCAGGAAGCACGAAGATTTGTGGAGATGGCGAAATTCGCTAACCCAAATGACCTTGATTCTGCAGTCGCAAAAGCAAAAAATGCCCTAAGTTCTGCATTCGCAAACTCGACTGTAGCAGAGCAAGCCCAGCTCCAACAAATGCAACAAGAGCTTGAACAGATCCAATAGCGGGAAAAGCGGAAGCACCTTGTTGTGGCGCTTCCGCTTTTCTTTTATTCTCGCCGAAAAAAACCATATACTGCCGTTGTTTGAACGATGTTAGTAAAGGCGTGGGGATCCACTTCCCTTATTATTTTCTCCAAATCATAAAGTTCATAGCGGGTGATTACAATCATCATCATATCTTTTGTTTCATTGGAAAATGCCCCTTTAGCGGGAATCATCGTGATTCCTCTTACCAGTGAAGCATGAATGGCTTTTTTAAGTTCTTCCGCATTTTTGGTAATAATCATCGCTGTTAGTTTTGCGTGCCTTGTATGTATCGCATCAATTACTCTTGTCGAGGCATACAAAACAACAAGGGTGTAAAGGGCTTTCTCCCACCCATATAAATACCCAGCGGTCATTACTATAATCGCGTTTAAGGCAAACATATAGGGCCCAACGGGTTTATCCTTCATCCTTGATAATACCATAGCGATGATATCGACACCGCCAGTGGAAGCTCCCCATTTTAAGGTAATTCCAACCCCAACAGCTTGAATGACACCACCGAATACTGCATTAAGTAAAATATCTTGTGAAAATTTGTGGATTGGAATTATTGTGAGAAATAATGAGGAAAGGACAACACTTATAAAACTATATATCGTAAATGACTTTCCAACCTTCCTCCATCCAAGAATGGCTACAGGAATATTTAGCACAAGTAATAAAAAACCCATAGAAACCTGTATTGGTGTATAATCACTTATGACCTTCGAAAGTAATTGCGCAATTCCTGTAAAACCGCTGGAGTAAACATTAGCAGGGATGAGAAATAAATTCATGGCAAGCGCATTTAATAACGCGCCTACTATTACAATAAATAATTTTTTCGATTGCAGCCAAATCACTGGTATGTCCCCCTTTTAAATCTCAAATTAGGTAATTGTATTTTTTAATCTAAACCGATAAACTGAAACTAACAATATAAGTTGTGAAAGCAGGTGAGCTTCATGCCGGTAAAAATACTCGCTGACAGCGCATGCGATTTACCTAAAAGTTTTTATGAAGAAAATCATGTTACATTGTTTCCATTAAAGGTTGAAATTAATGAACAGGAATTTGAAGATGTAAAAACCATTGATCCAAAAACTGTCTATGATGCCATCCGCAGTGGGATTGTTCCGAAAACATCTCAAGTATCTCCTCTTTTGTTTCAGGAAGTCTTTACAGAAATGGCGGAAAAGAATGAAGATGGAATCTACATTGCCTTTTCTTCTGAGTTATCCGGTACATATTCAACCGCTGTTATGATTCTTGACCAAGTGAAGGAAAAATATCCAAACTTTCAATTAACGATTGTCGATACGAAATGTGCTTCGCTTGGATTTGGCCTTATCGTTCAAGAAGCAGCAAGTCTCGCTTCAGTTAATACTTCAAAAGAAAAGATTTTAGAAGATGTACTATTTAGAAGCCAACATATGGAGCATATTTTTACTGTCGAGGATTTAGATTATTTGGCAAAAGGCGGCAGGGTTTCTAAAGCTTCCGCGTTTTTGGGTGGATTATTAAATATTAAGCCAATCTTAAATATGGAAAACGGCAAACTTGTTCCGATTGAGAAAATCAGAGGAAAAAAGAAAGTATTCCGTAGGTTAATTGAAATCATGAATGAACGAGGGGCAAATTTGCAGGAGCAAGTCATTGGAATCAGTCATGCAGATAATGAAGAAACAGCAATGGAAGTTAAAGCAATGATGGAGGAAGAGTTTCATCCTAAAGCAGTTTATATCTCTGAGATTGGCTCAGCCATTGGGGCCCATACAGGTGCGGGCACTATTTCCATTTTCTTTTTAAAGAAGCTGCCATCATAATATTAATAAAAATGAGTGAGGTGTCACCTCACTCATTTTTTTATAAGATAAGAAAGAATTTCGACTTTGAGAATTGTCCAGCTCTAGCGCCCTTCCGCTTTTCTTATTTATGATCCGTTTTTTTAGAGTATTGGTTTTTACCTGCCTGACGATTTTTTTCACGCATCATATTCTTTTCGTGGTGAAGAGCATTATTGTCTTTTGCTTTTTTATCGTTATCAGAAGTGTGCGGCATTTTCGTACCCCTTTCAAAATTCTTGCAACAATCTTATTGTCTGTCATCAAGAATAAGAGTATGTAAAAATCGATTAATCTTTTTTTACATATGTCCAGCTGCCTTCTTGGTATGCTTTGCCCTCTTTCATTAACTTTCCAAGGGCACGCTTAAATGCCCCTTTGCTTAAGCCAAATCGTTCTTGAATATCTTCCGGCGTGCTTTTATCATTATACGGCATCGCACCATTTCTACTCATTAAATATTCATAAATTTTTTCTGAATCCAAGTCTTGTGATTCCTCTTTTCTTGCTAGCATGGAAACGTTAATGGTTCCATCTTCCTTGACGTCAATAATCCGCCCTTCTACCTTTTCACCTAAACGAGGCTCTTTTGGCCGCTGTGATTCATGAATAAACCCTTTAAAGCCTTCAATTGTATAGACCCAGCTTCCGACTTTTGCTGTTCGGTAAATATGTCCTTGTACATTTTTGTTAAAATCTTTTCTTGTTGCTTCGGTGGATATGGATTGAATGATCTGATCACTTGCCAGCTTTGCATAAATCAGATGATTGCGATTTACCCTTAAAGTAACATAGACTAAATCCCCTACATTCGGCCAGACTGATTGATGTGCAGGAAGATCATCGGCACCTAATAAAATATCTTTAGGCAAACCTATATTTAAAAATACACCGATTTTCGGATTAGTGTCTGTCACCTTTACCCAGGCGTAGCTGCCCACCGATATTTCTGGAATCGTCATCGAAGCGGAGATTCTTCCTTGTGAATCCACAAATAAAAAGACTTCAACTTCGTCCCCTTCCGCTAATTCTTGATGTGCTTGGTTACTATGCAATAAAACATCTTCATTTCCATCTGATAAAAAATAGCCAAAGTCCGCTTTCCGCTCAACAGTTAGCGTGGTTGCTTGACCTATTAGTTCGTTGAGTGTCATATATAACTCCCCTTTTCTTTTTTCGGAGATTTTTCCTGTAGGTTGTTTAGACTGATATATTTTACTATAATGTACCCATAAAGGGAAACTTTTGCAGAGGCTAATGTTTCTATTACATTTAAAATGGAGGTTAAGATGATGTCTAAAGACAGCTCATTTGATATTGTATCCAAAGTTGAATTTACCGAAGTCACAAATGCCATTACAGCAACAATGAAAGAGATCGGTACCCGTTACGACTTTAAGGGCAGCAAAAGTGAAGTATCGCTTGATAAGGAAGAGCTGGTCCTCATTTCTGACGACGAATATAAAATGGATCAATTAAAGGATGTATTGTTTAGTAAATTAATTAAACGAGGTGTTCCTGTAAAGAATCTTGATTACGGGAAAATCGAAAGGGCTTCAGGAGGCACCGTGCGTCAAAGAGCCAAAATTGCTCAAGGAATCGATAAAGAAAATGCCAAAAAGATAAATACGATTATTAAAAATAGCGGTGTAAAAGTTAAAAGCCAAGTACAGGACGATCAAGTTCGGGTCAGCGGTAAAAACCGAGATGATTTGCAAAAAATCATCGCTTTGGTACGTGAAGCTGACCTTAGCATCGATGTCCAATTCATCAATTACCGGTAAGGATAAGGGCGTAAGGAGTTAAATCCTTTTGCCTTTTTTATTTTTTTCATAAATTAGCTCATTTATCTAAAACTAACACATGAATAAAGTTACGGAGGTTTTAGAAATGAGCAGTAATCAAAATCAACAAAAGCAGACATTCCCGCCGCAGCATCAAAACCATCAGCCTGGAATAGAAAGTGAAATGAATCCTCTTCCGATTTTTGTTGATCCCAATTATAAAGCTGGAGGTAAATTAACCGGTAAAACAGCCATTATTACTGGAGGAGATAGCGGAATTGGAAAATCTGTTGCGGTTTATTTTGCTAAAGAGGGCGCGGATGTCGCAGTGGTTTATCTGGAAGAACACCAGGATGCCGAGGAAACAAAGCAGCTCATCGAAGCAGAAGGACGCAGCTGTCTCCTGTTTGCAGGCGATATTGGCAATGAGGATTTTTGTAAGGAGATCGTTAATAAAACAATCGATCAATTTAGTAAACTTGATATTCTTGTAAACAATGCAGCGGAGCAGCATCCACAACAAAGCCTGCTAAATATTACATCCGCACAGCTGGAAAAGACATTTCGCACCAATATTTTTTCTTTCTTTTATATGACCAAAATGGCTCTGCCTTATTTAAAGAAAGGGGCATCGATTATTAACACTGCCTCGATTACGGCCTATGAGGGGAATGAACAATTACTTGATTACTCTGCATCAAAAGGAGCAATTGTCTCCTTTACCCGGTCGTTAGCAAAATCACTCGCACAACAGGAGATCCGCGTAAATGGTGTAGCCCCGGGACCCATCTGGACACCGCTGATCCCATCGACATTTACCGAAGATAAGGTCGCGACATTTGGATCAACTACCCCAATGGGGCGGGCCGGACAACCTTATGAGCTTGCACCTGCCTATGTATTCCTAGCCTGCGATGACTCTACCTATGTCAGCGGGCAAATGATTCACGTAAATGGCGGGACGATTGTGAATGGATAAGAAAAGCGCAAGCGCCCTGGTCAGCGGCGTATGGCCTGGAGCACTCCAACTGAGATAAAGTAAACACGAAGAGCCGGAGGCGATTCGATGTTGACTTATCGTAGGGCGGAGAGCGAAGGACACTAGCCGCTAGGGCGCTGGAGCTGGACAATTCTC